>NZ_JBSXNH010000029.1:0-5438 GCF_056857535.1 Vreelandella sp. L-25 | reverse complement strand
TTGTTACCTTCCTGGTTTCTGCTTCCAAGACGATTGCCCGAGGGAATGGCTTGGTTATCGCCGTAAAAGTCCCACAGTGGGGATTTTTACGGTGGCGAACCAACTCATATCCCCCAGGTCTCACATCGTCTCCACAGACGTCACTTTCCGAGTGCCCCTCGGTAGGTCGTGTCGACGTGAGTAGTATAGCACTGTACAAATCATCAGCAAGGGCATCCTGCGGATGCCGCGCTATCCATCCGCTCACTAAAAGTAAGCGGTTTTTCGCGCTGATTGATAAAAACTCCCTCCTACAGCAGTTTATCGGGGCATTGCCGAAGGCAGGTGTAGGAGGGCACCTGATTAGGCGATGAAGACACGATTGTGGGAGACCAATTTATTGGGCGACGGCGGCGCCAGCCGCCCTTAGCCTGCCGAGGCACCAGTGCCCTCATCATCGCGAGCTAAAGCTCCCTCCTACAACAAGCCTTATCGATTCCCGAGTAATAAGCTACCTCCGTGGGAGGCCAATTTATTGGGCGACGGCGGCGCCAGCCGCCCTTAGCCTGCCGAGGCACCGGTGCCTTCATCATCGCGAGCTAAAGCTCCCTCCTACAACAAGCCTGATCGATTCCAAGTAATGTACCCCCACCGTGGGAGGCCAATTTATTGGGCGACGGCGGCGCTAGCCGCCCTTAGCCTGCCGAGGCACCAGTGCCTTCATCATCGCGAGCTAATGCTCCCTCCTACAGCTGGCCTTATCGATCAAGTAATGTGCCCCCCTGTGGGAGGCCAATTTGTTGGGCGACGGGCACGCATGGTTGTCCATTTGGTCAGAACTTTACCCGGCTCACAACATGAAACATGCTCATGCACCACCTGACGCGGATGCGATGAAAGTCGCGTCAGGCTGCGGTATGATAGCGCTCTCGCTTCTCCATGATGATCCTTTCGTAACGAGGTTCCCGCCGATGTTCAGCCGCGATATGACAATTGCCGGATTCGATGATGCGCTATTTGATGCCATGCAAAAAGAAGTGGCACGCCAAGAAGCCCACATCGAACTGATTGCTTCTGAAAACTACGCCAGCCCCCGCGTACTAGAAGCGCAAGGCAGCCAGCTGACCAACAAATACGCCGAAGGCTACCCAGGCAAGCGCTACTACGGCGGCTGTGAATTTGTCGATATCGCTGAAAACTTGGCCATCGACTACGCCAAGCAGCTGTTCGGCGCGACCTATGTCAACGTGCAGCCGCACTCTGGCTCACAAGCCAACAGCGCTGTTTTCCAAGCGCTGGTCACACCGGGCGACACCATCCTCGGTATGAGCCTAGACGCGGGCGGCCACCTGACTCACGGTGCCAAGCCCAACTTCTCCGGCAAGCACTACAACGCCATTCAGTACGGCCTGAACGAGCAAGGCCTGATCGACTACGACCAAGTCGCTTCCCTGGCCCGTGAACACAAGCCGAAAATGATCATCGCCGGTTTCTCTGCCTACTCTCAGATTGTCGACTGGGCAAAATTCCGTGAAATCGCTGACGAAGTCGGTGCTTACTTACTGGTGGATATGGCGCACGTTTCTGGCTTGGTCGCTGCTGGCGTTTACCCTAGCCCGCTGCCCCACGCCCACGTGGTCACGTCCACGACGCACAAAACTCTGCGCGGCCCGCGTAGCGGCGTGATTCTCTCAGCCGAGAACAATCCGGACATCGAGAAGAAGCTGCAGTCGGCAGTATTCCCCGGTGGCCAGGGCGGCCCGCTGATGCACGTCATCGCCGCCAAAGCGATCTGCTTCAAAGAAGCCATGGAGCCCGAGTTCAAAACCTACCAGCAACAGGTGGTTAAGAACGCTCAAGCCATGGCGAAGGTATTCATGGATCGCGGTTACGACATCGTGTCCGGCGGTACGGAAGACCACCTGTTCCTGCTCTCGCTGATCAAGCAGGGCGTGACCGGTAAAGATGCGGATGCCGCCCTTGGCCGTGCCCACATCACCGTTAATAAAAATGCCGTACCGAACGACCCGCAAAGCCCGTTCGTTACCTCTGGCCTGCGTATCGGCACCCCAGCCGTGACCACGCGCGGCTTCGGTGAAGAGGAGTGTACGCAGCTGGCAGGCTGGATTTGTGACATCCTTGACGTACTGGCCAAAGGCGAAGACACCAGCAGCGTTGAAGCCCAAGTGCTCGATAAAGTCGCTGAAGTTTGTGGCCGCTTCCCGGTTTACAAATAAGCTGATTGTCAGTAAGTTCGTGTTAAGGCTCTCTCGCAGTCTCTCCTAGGCTACGGAAAGCCCAAAAAACCGGGCACCCTCAAACAGGGTGCCCGTTTTTTGTATCACCAAGGCAACATGCAGGCTAGCACTGTTGGAGAGCAGTGCAGGGCGAGTAACCCTACCCCCAGGAAGGGCATTTCTGTTATGCTGCCGCGATTAGTTTTACCTGCACTTGACGCCTTTTCGATTCAACGGTGACCCAGGGAAAACGCATGAAAAACCGCTCTACGACGGGCGTCGTGGCGCTTTACCAGTAGGAGCTAATGTGGTCATCTCGTAGTTTTTGCTCATGGATGGCCCGATGCTGACACCGTCTCTTATGCACCATTTATCAATCGTTCCCGACTTCCGCCAGGCTTGGAAAGTGCAGCATCAGCTGTCGGATATCCTGTTCCTGACGGTCTGTGCGGTGATCTGTGGTGCCGAGGGTTGGGACGAAATCGAGGACTTTGGCCACGCGAAGCTCGATTTTCTCCGTCAGTACGGCGATTTTGAGGCTGGCGTTCCCAGCCATGACACCTTGGCCAGGGTCATGGCCCTGGTGAATGCCGAGCAGTTGCAAAGCGCGTTTGCCGACTGGATGAAGGCCTGCCATGACGTGACGGAAGGCGCGATAGTGGCCATCGATGGTAAGACGCTGCGTGGATCGTACTGCCGAGGGAAAGGCAAAGGGGCGATACACATGGTCAGCGCCTTCAGTGCGGCGAATGGCGTGGTGCTGGGTCAGGTCAAGACGGCGGAGAAGTCCAACGAGATCACGGCGATTCCCGAGCTGCTCAAGCTGCTGAATCTGCAAGGTTGTCTGGTAACAATCGATGCCATGGGCTGCCAGAAGAAGATTGCCACGCAGGTCCTGCAGAAGGGCGCCGATTACCTACTCTCGGTGAAGGGCAACCAGCCGGCCTTGGCTGACGCCTTCGAGGCCGCATTTCCCATGGCCAAGGTGGTCAACTTTGAAGGGGATGCGTACGTCACGGACGAGAAGAGCCGTGGCCGGCAAGAGACCCGATACCATATTGTCAGCGAGGTTACTGAAGAATTTCAGGAGCTTAGCTATGAATGGGCAGGCCTGAAAACGGTGGGCGTGGTAATGAGTTTCCGCCTGGAAGGTGACGAGGTGCCAGAAGCCCCGATGATCCGCTACTACATCAGCTCTGCCGATCTGAGCGCCAAGAAGCTCGCCGAAGCGGCTCGCCAGCATTGGTTTGTCGAGAACAAGCTCCACTGGTCCCTGGACGTCGCTCTTCGCGAGGATGCCTGTAAAATCCACCGCGGACAGGCAGCCGAAAACCTCGCCAGGGTTCGTCATATCGCCTTGAATTACCTGAAAGGGGAGAAGCGTTTCAAAGGCGGAATCCGGCGGAAACAGAAGAAAGCCGCGCTGGATGAGACCTACCTGGCGGACATTCTCGCGGTATGAAATTTTTCATGCGTTTTCCCTGAACGGTGACCCCTTCATGGCAAAGTAACAGGAAGCAACAGTACGTAGACACCATTGGCGAGTATGCCCTGGATAGCCTGGCACTGCAGTCCGCAATTGGGGAGTTAGATAGCCAGGATTTAAATGATGTGATGACGCTGCTAGTCTCGTTTACTGACCTCGCTTCGGCGAGTTAAAGGCACTATTACGGTATGTCCCCATTAAAAGCTGCGCAAAGCAACGAATGGCTGCGTCGGATTATGCGCTGTTTCGACGCAGCCATTGCTATGGGCGTCTCCTCCCTGGTGCTGTTGCTGATGCCCCACATCACCTTCAGCAACGAGTACTATCTCTTTCTGATGGTGATTGGCGGGTTACTGCTACCCGCCGTGGGGGAGTTCCTGGGGCTATATCAGCCCTGGCGTGGCCGAAGCCTCTACAGCATGTTAGGCGCTTATTGGTTAAGCTGGCTGGCTACCATCGTACTGCTTAGCTTGCTGCTAGTGGCAACTCAAAACACAGTTAATTTCTCAAGGTTATGGATGGGCTCGGCATCGCTGGCCGTGCTAACCACCGGCAGCACCATGCGGGCTGTGCTGTACCTCTATTTACGCCACCTGCGCTCTAAAGGCAAAAACCGCAAGCGCATCGTTGTCATCGGTCGGGAAGAGAATCTCAGCCGTCTAGCAGAACACCTCAACAGCATGGCGTATGCAGGCTATTCGCTGCAAAGTGCCCATACCGACGACGACTCCGACCACTTTCACCGCATACTGCACAGGTTGGCGCAAGAGAGCGCGTTTGAAAGGGATTTCGATGAAATTTGGCTCACCTACCCGCTAAGCGATGGCGACAAAGTGCGGTTGGTTTCAACCAGCCTTATCGGCATTCCTGTGAATGTCCGCTACTTCCCCGATCTCTCCGATATCCGCCTATTAAATCACCGTATGGCCCAGGTCGTCGGGCTTTACTCCCTAGAGCTAAACTACAGCCCGCTGGATAGTGGTCCGCTACGTTTCGTTAAAAACGTGGAAGACCGCCTACTAGGGGGGGGGCTATTTATCGTGTTTTTACCAGTAATGCTGCTGATTGCTGCGCTGGTGAAATGGAAAATGGGTGGGCCAGTGCTGTTTAAGCAGCACCGCCACGGCATTGATGGCAAGTGCTTCCGCATTTACAAGTTCCGCACCATGAGCAACCACCAAGCTAAATATACGCAGCAGGCCACCCACGGCGACCCCCGCATTACCCCGCTCGGGGCGCTGCTACGCCGTACCAGCCTGGATGAGCTACCCCAGCTCTATAACGTACTGCAAGGGCGTATGTCGCTGGTGGGGCCGCGCCCACATGCCCTAGACCATAACCAGTACTACCAAGGGGTCATACAAAATTACATGCAGCGCCACCGCGTAAAGCCCGGCATGACCGGCTGGGCGCAGGTAAATGGATACCGAGGCAACACCGATACCCTAGAGCAAATGCAAAAGCGGGTAGAGTTCGACCTCTACTACATCGACAATTGGTCGTTGGGTTTTGACTTAAAGATATTAGCAATGACTTTAACGCGTGGTTTTTTTAATCAAAAACCTTAAGTGCGAAAGATGTTTCTGTATATTGCTTAAGTGCCTATTCAAAATTAATCGCGCACTCAGTGCCGTAGCCATCGAGTAGCCGGTGTACCTCATCACAGAGGTTATCAAACGAAAGATACGCACTCAGCGGCAGCCATGCATACTTCATCTGCCGCCACAGAATCTCAA
>NZ_JBSXNH010000028.1:0-41756 GCF_056857535.1 Vreelandella sp. L-25 | reverse complement strand
TCACGACGAACACCCTTGCTGTTCAGCTAACGGTTCCCGCTATCAGGGTCCGTAGGGGACTTTCACCCCCAAGTCATCCGGCCAACCACCACGGCGGACCGGATAGCGCCTAATTGGCGCTGCGCGCCATGCCTGGCGCACCACAAAAAAAGGCGGCCCGTAGGCCGCCCGCTCCAAGCACTTCCTCTGACCACTCCCTGTGTCAACCTCCTCAGGTGACTTCCTTGCCAGGACTCACGTCTCTGTATCACCCGGCGCACCTGCTTGCATCCCGTTGCATCCTGCCTGAAGCATCCTTGCCTCCCCTTGTCCTGAATGCATTGTGGCAGAACAGCGCAACTTCTCAATCGGACCCAATACGCAAAAGGCGAGCCCAAGGGACCCGCCTTTCTTTCATAAAACCCAACTAAGACAATCACTTAAAGTTGAATTAGTGAAAAATCTCGCTTTTTCTTACAAGGTTTCGAGCGAATTTCGTCGGCATTTGTAAGAGATCTCTTACAAATTTTTGAGAGATCCCTTACACGCGAACGCTATGTTTTTGACCTACTGGCCTTTGATGGCTTTCAAACCGGGGTAGCTCACATCCCCTAGCTCGGCTTCGATCACCAGCAGGCGGTTGTACTTCGCGACACGGTCAGAACGACACAGCGATCCGGTCTTGATTTGTCCCGCACAGGTGCCTACGGCCAAATCGGCAATAGTGGTATCTTCCGTTTCACCACTACGGTGGGAGATGACCGCCGTAAAGCCCGCATCTTGGGCCATTTTAATCGCGTCGAGGGTTTCGGAGAGCGAGCCAATCTGGTTGAACTTGATCAGAATCGAGTTACCGATCTGCTCGTCAATGCCACGCTTAAGGATTTTGGTATTGGTGACGAATAGGTCGTCCCCCACCAGCTGCACCTTGTCGCCCAGCTTGTCGGTCAAGGCTTTCCAACCGGCCCAGTCGGACTCGTCCATGCCGTCTTCGATAGACACGATGGGGTAGTCGGCACACAGGCCCGCCAGGTAGTCGGCAAACCCTTCGGAGTCGTAACGCTTGCCTTCTCCGGCCAGGTCGTACTGACCTTCCTTGTAGAATTCGGAGGCAGCACAGTCCAGCGCCAGAGTGACATCGCTGCCCAGGGTATAACCGGCATCGGCCACCGCCTGCTTGATGACGGCCAGTGCCTCGGCGTTGGATGTCAGGTTGGGCGCAAAGCCACCCTCATCCCCTACCGAGGTAGACAGCCCCTTGGCAGAGAGCACTTTTTTCAGTGCGTGGAAAATCTCCGCGCCCATACGCAGACCTTCACGGAAGTTGGGGGCGCCCACCGGCTGCACCATGAACTCCTGAATATCCACGTTATTGTCGGCGTGCTCACCGCCGTTGAGGATGTTCATCATCGGTACCGGCATGCTGTACTGGCCTGGCTGACCGTAAAGCTCGGCGATATGGGCATACAGTGGCACGCCTTTGGCATTGGCCGCCGCCTTGGCTGCCGCGAGCGACACCGCCAGAATCGCATTGGCTCCCAGAGTCGCCTTGTTATCCGTGCCATCCAACTCCAGCATGGCATTGTCCAAACCGCGCTGGTCCCGCGCATCCATTCCCAACAACGCATCACGAATCTTGCCATTCACGGCCTCGACGGCTTTTAAAACGCCTTTACCGAGGTAGCGCGCCTTGTCGCCATCACGCAGTTCGAGTGCTTCGCGGGAACCCGTGGAGGCACCGCTGGGGGCACAGGCAACGCCTACGGCACCGCTTTCCAAACGTACGGTGGCTTGAACGGTCGGGTTACCGCGCGAATCGAGCACTTCCAGCGCACTGATTTCAACAATTTTGGTCATGACAGTGTCCTTTGGTTGTCGGTCTAATAGATGAGAGATCCAATGTATACCACGGATTAACGCCGCGATTAACGGATGGTTAAGGGATCGAAGCCTTTTACCAGAGCGTCTAACTGCGACAGCTGCGTTAAGAATGGCTCTAATTGATCCAGCGGCAGCGCACAGGGGCCGTCGCACTTGGCATTATCGGGGTCTGGATGAGCTTCTAAAAACAGCCCCGCCAAACCAACCGCCACGCCCGCACGAGCAAGCTCTGCCACTTGGGCACGGCGGCCATCGGCGCTATCCGCCCGGCCACCGGGGCGCTGCAGAGCATGGGTGACATCGAAGAACACCGGGTAACCGGTCTGCTTCATGTCGCCAAAGCCCAGCATGTCCACCACCAGGTTGTTGTAGCCAAAGCTGGTGCCGCGCTCGCAGAGCATCAGGCGGTCATTGCCCGCTTCCTGAAACTTGTTAAGGATATGGCGCATTTCGTGCGGGGCCAAAAACTGCGGCTTTTTGATATTGATGGCAGCGCCCGTTTTCGCCATTGCCACCACTAGATCGGTCTGGCGCGCCAAAAAGGCCGGCAGCTGGATGATATCGGCGACTTCAGCAGCAGGCGCTGCCTGCCAGGGCTCGTGCACATCGGTAATGATGGGCACGTTATAGCGCGCCTTGATATCGGCCAGGATTTGCAGGCCTTTTTCCAGCCCAGGCCCCCGGTAGGAGTGGATCGAGCTGCGATTCGCTTTGTCGAAACTGGCCTTGAACACATAAGGCATACCCAGCTTTTGCGTCACATTCACGTAGGCCTGCGCCACTTCATCGGCCAGCTCCGCCGACTCCAGCACGTTCATGCCGCCAAGCAGCATGAGTGGCAAAGAATTGCCGGCGGTTAAGCCGGCAACGTTGATGTGATGCTCTGGGAATTGGGACTGAGAAGACATGCTTCCCCCTTTATTCCTGAGGTGCGGCGTGGGCACGGGTGCGTGCCGTTTTGTGTTCTAGTGCGGCATTGACGAAGCCCGAGAAGAGCGGATGACCGTCGCGAGGCGTCGAGGTGAACTCCGGGTGGAACTGACACGCCACGTACCAAGGGTGATCCGCCAGCTCGACGACTTCGACCAGCGACTGATCGACGCTCTTGCCCGAAATCACCAGGCCCGCAGCTTCCAGCTCATCAATGAACTGGTTGTTGACTTCGAAGCGGTGGCGATGACGCTCAACGATTTCGTCGGCACCGTACGCTTCGCGGGCTTTGCTGCCAGCGGCCAGATGGCACACTTGGCCGCCCAAACGCATGGTGCCGCCCAGGTCGGAGGCCGCGTCGCGCAGCTCGATCTTGCCTTCGGCATTGATCCACTCGGTGATCAACCCCACCACCGGGTGCTTGGTATCGTGGGTAAACTCGGTGGAGTTGGCGTCTTTCCAGCCAGCCACGTTGCGGGCGAACTCGATCACCGCTACCTGCATGCCTAGACAGATACCCAGGTAAGGGATGTTGTTTTCACGGGCAAACTGGGCGGTCAGGATCTTGCCTTCCACGCCGCGCTCGCCAAAACCGCCGGGCACTAGAATGGCATCTTTACCTGCCAGACGCTCGGTGCCGTGACGCTCGATGTCTTCAGAGTCGATGTAGTCGACGTTGACCTTGATGCGGCCCTGAATACCTGCGTGGATCAGCGCTTCGTTCAGCGACTTATACGCATCCAGCAGCTCCATGTACTTGCCGACCATGGCGATGCTGACCGACTTCAGCGGGTTCAGCTTGGCATCGAGTACCTTGACCCACTCCGACAGATCCGCAGGCTCAGCTTCTAAGCGCAGCTTGTCGCAGACGATATCGTCCAGGCCGTGCTCGTGAAGCATTAGCGGAATGCGGTAGATAGTGTCGGCGTCTTGCAGCGGCACTACCGCACGCTCTTCCACATTGGTGAACAGCGCAATCTTGCGGCGCTCGCTCTCCTCAAGCTCCACTTCGCTGCGGCAAATCAAAATATCCGGCTGGATGCCGATGGAGCGCAGCTCTTTTACGCTGTGCTGCGTCGGTTTGGTTTTGGTTTCGCCAGCGGTCTTGATGTACGGCACCAGGGTGAGGTGCATGTAAATGGCGCGGCTTGCGCCCAGCTCGCTGCGAATCTGACGAATGGACTCCAGGAACGGCAGTGATTCGATATCGCCAACCGTCCCGCCGATCTCCACCAGCGCCACGTCGAAGCCTTCGCCTCCAGCGTAGACGCGCTGCTTGATCTCATCAGTGATGTGCGGAATGACCTGCACAGTGCCACCCAGGTAGTCACCCCGGCGCTCTTTGCGTAGCACATGTTCGTACACGCGGCCGGTGGTGAAGTTGTTGCCCTGGGTCATTTTGGTGCGAATAAAGCGCTCATAGTGACCTAAGTCCAAGTCCGTCTCGGCGCCATCCTCGGTGACGAACACCTCGCCGTGCTGGAAGGGACTCATGGTGCCCGGGTCCACGTTGATGTACGGGTCGAGCTTGAGCATGGTGACCTTAAGGCCGCGGGCCTCGAGAATCGCCGCCAGCGAGGCCGACGCGATGCCCTTGCCAAGAGAGGACACAACGCCGCCGGTCACGAAGATATATCGTGTCATGGAAAACCTGTCGAAACGTGATCAAAAGGCGTAACAGAAAGCCACACCAGGATGGGACGACAGAATAGCAGAGTACGCCTTAAGGCTCAATTTGAACTGAAACAGCGCCAGCTCTCGGTCGCGAGCTAAAGCTGCCTCCCACCCTAGCTATTGGCTACACATAACTAGCTACTGGCTGTACATAAACAGTGGGAGGCCAATTGATCGGGCCAAAGGATGCCGATGCGCAGTTGCCCCAGAAGTAGGTCTGCGCGAGGGCGCTGCGAACCCATCCCTGGGCGCTACTTTTGTCATCCATGACAAAAGACCCTCGCTACGACCTACCCCTGATGCTGTTCGGCATGACATACACACTTTACACGCCTAGGTAATCCAGAATGCCTTCAGCGGCCTGACGCCCTTCATAAATAGCGGTGACCACGAGATCGGAGCCGCGCACCATATCGCCACCGGCAAAGATTTTCTCGTTGCTGGTTTGGAAGGCGTACTGGCCATGCTCGGGTGCCTTGACCAGATCCCAGTCGTTGACCTCGATATTGGCGCTTTTGAACCATGGGGCCGGACTTGCCTGGAAGCCAAAGGCCACCACCACCGCATCGGCGGCAATGATCTCTTCGGAGCCGGGCACCACTTCCGGGCGACGGCGACCGTTTTCATCCGGCTCGCCCAGGCGCGTACGAACCACTTTTACGCCTTCGACTTTGTCTTCACCCACTACCGCGACCGGCTGGCGGTTGAAAAGGAACTCGACGCCCTCTTCCCGTGCGTTAGCCACTTCACGGCGCGAGCCCGGCATGTTCTCTTCATCGCGGCGGTAGGCACAGGTCACGCTGGCGGCGCGCTGACGAATCGAGGTGCGGTTACAGTCCATCGCGGTATCACCACCGCCCAGCACCACCACGCGCTTGCCTTCCATGGAGATAAAGTCGTTCGGGTCTTTCTCGAAGCCCAAGCGGCGGTTGACGTTGGCAATTAGGAAATCCAGCGCTTTGTAGACACCGGGCAGGTCTTCACCGGGGAAGCCACCCTGCATGTACTTGTAAGTACCCATGCCCAGGAACACCGCGTCGTACTCCTGCAGCAGCGTCTCGAACTCGACATCAGTACCGATTTCGGTATTCAGACGGAACTCAACGCCCATTTCCTCGAATACCGCACGGCGGCGCTCCATGACGTTCTTTTCCAGCTTAAACTCAGGGATACCAAAGGTCAGCAGACCGCCAATTTCGGGGTACTTATCGAACACCACCGGCTTGACGCCGTTGCGCGCCAGAATATCGGCACAGCCCAAGCCCGCAGGACCTGCACCAACAATCGCGACTTTCTTATCGGTCCACACCACTTTGGACATATCAGGGCGCCAGCCCATGGCAAAGGCGGTATCGGTGATGTATTTCTCCACCGAGCCGATCGTCACCGCGCCAAAGCCATCGTTCAGGGTGCAATCGCCTTCACATAGGCGGTCTTGCGGGCACACGCGGCCACACACTTCCGGCAGCGAGTTGGTTTTGTGGGACAGCTCGGCGGCTTCAATAATGTTGCCTTCCACCACCAGCTGAAGCCAGTTAGGAATGTAGTTGTGTACCGGGCACTTCCACTCGCAGTAGGGGTTGCCGCAGTGCAAGCAGCGGTGCGCCTGGCTCGCCGCATCGGTGGGCTTGAACGGCTCGTAAATTTCCGCGAACTCTTTGGCCCGGGTGTGCGCAGGTTTTTTCTGTGGGTCTTTACGACCCACGTCGACAAACTGAAAATCGTTATTTAAACGGTTGGCCATGATCTCTCTCCTCGAAGCGTAGGCGCTGACGGTTATTGCGGCTGACGCCGAGACTGATCCAGCAGACTACCCAGGCTGGCCGCTTTTGGCTTCACTAGCCAGAAGTGGCGCGCGTAGTCGCTAAAGTCTTCCAGAATCGCCACACCGCGTGCGGAACCCGTCGCGGCCACGTAGGCCTCGATCATTTCCCGCAGGTGGCGACGGTAGGCTTCCATCGCTTCGGTGTTGACCCGGTGAATTTCGACCAGCTCGTGGTTGTACTTGTCCACGAAGGTCCGGTCTTCATCGAGCACGTAGGCAAAGCCACCCGTCATGCCCGCCCCAAAGTTAACGCCGGTTTCACCCAGCACGCAGACCAAACCACCGGTCATGTACTCACAGCAGTGGTCACCCGCGCCTTCGATCACCGCCGTGGCGCCGGAGTTACGTACCGCAAAGCGCTCGCCAGCGGTACCGGCAGCAAACAGCGTGCCACCCGTAGCCCCATAGAGGCAGGTGTTGCCGATAATGGCCGTTTTGTGGCTCTCGAACTGGCTGACCTTGGGCGGCACGATGACGATGCTGCCACCGTTCATGCCTTTACCGACGTAGTCGTTGGCATCGCCTTCCAGGTAGAGGTTCAGGCCACGGGCGTTCCACACGCCGAAGCTTTGGCCCGCCACACCGATAAAGCGCGCCGTCACCGGTGCGGCTTCGAGCCCCTCTTCACCGTAACGCTTGGCAATGGCACCGGAGGTGAGCGCCCCGACGCTGCGGTCGCAGTTGGTGATGGTGAAGTCGAAGGTGCCACCTGACTGAGACTCGATGGCTTCTTTCAGCGCCGCCAGCACTTCCTGGTTCTTGGCACCCGGGTCGTGAGGCACGTTGCGGCTCACTTCACAGAACTGAGGCGCATCCGCAGGCACGAAGTCGTTCGCCAACAGCGGCATTAAATCCAGCTTGCGCTGTGATGCCGTATTGCCTTCCAACACTTCCAGCAGGTCCGTGCGGCCAATCAGGTCGGTGAGCTTGCGAACGCCCAGCATGGCCATCAGCTCGCGTACTTCTTCGGCAATAAAGCGGAAGTAGTTCTTCACCATATCCACGGTGCCGCGGAAGTGCTCGCCGCGCAGGAAGTCATCCTGGGTCGCTACACCGGTGGCGCAGTTGTTCAGGTGGCAAATACGCAGGTATTTACAGCCCAGCGCGACCATCGGCGCGGTGCCGAAACCGAAGCTTTCAGCACCCAGAATCGCCGCTTTGACGACGTCAAGACCGGTCTTCAGACCACCATCGGTTTGCAGACGAATTTTGTCCCGCAGGCCGTTAATGCGCAGCGCTTGATGCACCTCCGGCAGGCCCAGCTCCCAAGGGGAACCGGCGTGCTTGATGGAGGTGAGCGGGCTTGCCGCGGTGCCGCCGTCGTAGCCAGACACGGTGATCAAGTCCGCATAGGCTTTGGCGACGCCAGTGGCAATGGTGCCGATCCCTGGCTCGGAGACGAGTTTCACCGAGACCTGCGCGTCTGGGTTGACCTGCTTGAGGTCAAAGATCAGCTGCGCCAAGTCTTCGATGGAGTAAATATCGTGGTGCGGCGGCGGCGAAATCAACGTAACGCCGGGCACCGAGTAGCGCAAGCGGGCAATCAGCTGATTGACCTTACCGCCCGGTAGCTGGCCGCCCTCACCGGGCTTCGCACCCTGGGCCACTTTGATCTGCAGCACTTCGGCATTGACCAAGTAAGCTGGCGTAACACCGAAACGGCCAGAAGCGATCTGTTTGATTTTCGAGCTGCGAATGGTGCCGTAACGGGCTGGGTCTTCGCCACCTTCACCGGAGTTGGAGCGACCGCCCGCCTCGTTCATGGCCTGGGCCAGCGCTTCGTGCGCTTCGGGCGACAGCGCGCCCAGCGACATGCCTGCGCTGTCGAAGCGTGGAATCAGCGCTTCGATGGGCTCGACCTCTTCCAGCGGAATCGGCGTGGCCGCAGGCTTGAGTTTCAGCAGGTCACGAATGGTGGCCACGGGGCGCTCGTTCACCAGCTGCGCAAATTTCTTCCACTTGGTGTAGCTGCCCTCTTGCACCGCCGCCTGCAGCGCCTTGACCACATCCGGGTTGTAGGCGTGGTACTCGTGGCCGTGCACGTACTTGAGCATACCGCCTTGAGAGATCCCTTTGCGGGGAATCCATGCATCCTTGGCCAGCAGTTCTTGCTGAAGCTGAAGCTCAGCAAAGCCGGTGCCCTGAATACGCGACGCCATGCCCACGAAACAGGTCTCCATGACCTCATCCGACAGGCCCACGGCCTCGAACAGCATGGAGCCACGGTAGGAGGCCAGCGTCGAAATGCCCATCTTAGAAAGGATCTTGAAGAGCCCCTTCTGCAGGCCTTTACGATAATTCTCGCGGGCGTCTGCCGGGTTGCCAGTCAATTCTCCGGTGCGGTGCATATCCGCCATGACCTGATAGGCCAGCCAAGGGTAGACCGCTGTCGCGCCCACGCCGAACAGTACCGCCATTTGATGGGCGTCGCGGGCGTAGCCGGTTTCGACCACGATGTTGGCATTGGGGCGCAGCGCCAGGCGGCCCAGGTGGGAGTGCACCGCACCCACGGCCAGCGCTGCCTGAATGGGCAGTTGGCCTTTGGGCAGCTCCGCATCGCTTAGCACCAGAATCACTTTACCCGCTTTTACCTGCGCTTCGGCTTCTTGACACAGCGCGGTAATCGCCTGCTGCAGGCTGGTCTGCTCTGGATCGTACCCGAGCGGCAGCATATAGCTAGCAAAGGCCGGATCGTCCTGGCTCACCAGGGCGGTGAATTTACGCGGCGAGAGCACCGGCGTGGTCAAAATCAAGCGATGGGCGTGTTCCGGTGTGGCCTTGAAGACGTTCAGCTCCGCGCCACAGCAGGTTTCCAACGACATCACGATCGCTTCGCGCAGCGGGTCGATCGGCGGGTTGGTGACCTGGGCAAACTTCTGCCGGAAGTAGTCGGTGAGCAGGCGCGGGCGGCTCGACAGTACCGCCATCGGCGTATCGTCGCCCATGGAGCCCACCGCCTCCTGGCCGCTTTCCGCCAGCGGGCGCAGCACCTGGTCACGCTCTTCAAAGGTCACCTGGAACATCTTCTGCTGCACGTTCAGCGTATCCGTGTCCATCGTTTGGAAGCGCGCCAGTTCGGTCAGCGCCGACTCCAGGTAGCTCGCTTCCTGTTTCAGCCAGCGCTTGTAGGGGTATGCGGACTTCAGGCGATCATCGATGTCCTGAGTGTGCAGCACTTCGCCCGTTTGGGTATCGACGGCCAGCATCTGGCCGGGGCCGACGCGGCCTTTTGCCACCACGTCTTCCGGCTTGTAGCCGTAGGTGCCGATTTCCGACGCCAGGGTGATGTAGCCGTTCTTGGTAATCACCCAGCGCGCCGGACGCAGGCCGTTACGGTCCAGCATACAGACCGCTTGGCGACCGTCGGTCATGACCACGCCTGCGGGGCCGTCCCACGGCTCCATGTGCATGGAGTTGTACTCGTAGAACGCGCGTAGCTCGGCGCCCATGGTCTCGACGTTTTGCCAGGCGGGCGGCACCATCATGCGCACGGCGCGGTGTAGTTCCATACCGCCGGTCAGCAGCACTTCCAGCATGTTATCCATACTGGAGGAGTCGGAGCCGGTGGTGTTGACGATTTCGTCTAGTTTAGCGATATCAGGCAGACGCTCGTTGACGAAGTTCGCCTTACGCGAGTTCGCCCAGCCGCGGTTGGCTTCGATGGTGTTGATCTCGCCGTTGTGCGCCAGCAGGCGGAACGGCTGCGCCAGGGGCCAGCGCGGTGCGGTGTTGGTCGAGAAGCGCTGATGGAAGACGCAGATGGCGGTTTCCAGGCGTGGGTCGTTCAGGTCTTTATAGAAGGCCGGCAAATCTTCCGGCATCACCAGGCCTTTATAGGAGACCACTTCGCTGGAGAGCGATGCCACGTAAAAGTCTTCGTCGCTGCGCAGCGCCTGCTCGGCGTAGCGGCGACCCATGAAAAGATCGACATCGAAATTGTCGCTGCTGCCGGGGGCAACGAACAGCTGCTCGATACGCGGCAGGCAGTCCAGCGCCATGGGGCCGCAGACACTCGAGTCCGTGGGCACTACGCGCCAGCCCAGCACGTCCAAACCGCGTGCGCTTAACTCAGCCACCAGCGTCTCTTTGGCTTTGGCGGCACGCGCATCGTCGTTGGGTAAAAACACCGACCCCACTGCGAAGCGCTCGCCCAGCTCTACATCGAGCGACTCTTTAGCAGCAGCACGCATGAACTGTGCGGGCATCTTTAGCAGCAGGCCACAACCGTCGCCGGTTTTACCATCTGCCGCGATGCCGCCACGGTGGGTCATGCAAGTCAGTGATTCGATAGCCGTTTTCAGCAAGTCGTGGCTGGCCTGCCCTTCCATGTGGGCAATAAGGCCAAAGCCGCAGTTATCGCGAAACTCGCCTGGCTGGTGAAGACCTCTATTCATGGGCGTGCCTCTAGTCAGCGTATTTTGTAAGCAGCGTTTTTATGGTATAATCACGGGTTTTTCTTTTTTTATGGCTCTTGTTACCCGCCCAAAATAGGGTGTTGTCCGCATTCGCTGCTGCGAGAAAAAGGTCGCTCAGCATAGCGATTTGCCACCGCGTAGCGCAATCGCTCGACACTCGCCAATCGTCAAAAACCCTCGCCAAATCCCGTAGTTGCACTACCGCTCAATAAAAAAATAGTTATACTTCAACGGCTTGCAGGCCAAAGAAACGGTATTTCAACAATCAATACAGAGCACTAGACTTTAGTCTAATTTTTACTAAAAACCCCATGCCGATAGCGCATAAGGCATACGGATATCACTAGTCAGCAGCCACTTCGGCGCTTTCTAGACAAACAAAACCCGCCTGTTTCGAGGCGGGTTTTGAGCGGGTGCGCTTACGGGTGATTCCCCTAGCCGCGCGGATAATCATCGAGTAGCTGTCTCAGTGTCTCGATAGGCGTGGCATCGCTAACGCAGGCATCGCCCAAGTCGTTCAGTAGCACCAGACGCAGACGCGCGTCCACGTTCTTTTTATCCAGCCGCATTCGTGTCAAGAAGTCATCCGACGACATGCCCGTTGGCGCAACCAGCGGAAGGCCCGCGCTTTCGATCACCGCTTTCGTGCGCTTTAAGGCATCAGCGCTGATCCACCCCAACTGGTGGGAGAGCGTGGCGGCCATCGCCATGCCGGCTCCTACGGCTTCGCCGTGCAGCCAGTTGCCGTAACCTTGATGCGCCTCGATGGCATGGCCAAACGTGTGGCCAAGGTTCAACAGCGCACGAACGCCCTGCTCGGTTTCGTCTTCCGCCACGATATCGGCTTTGATCTGGCAGCTTTTGGCAATTGCATCTGCCACCACCTCGGGTTCGACGCGGCGCAGCGCCGCCATGTTCTGTTCCAGCCAAGCAAGGAAGGCGGCATCGCGAATGAAGCCGTACTTCACCACCTCCGCCAGCCCTGCAGAGAGCTCCCGCGCAGGCAGCGAGGTCAGCGTGGCGATATCCACTACCACGGCTCTGGGCTGCCAGAATGCGCCAATCATGTTCTTGCCCAGCGGATGGTTGACCCCGGTTTTACCGCCTACCGAGGAGTCCACCTGAGAAAGTAGTGTGGTAGGCACTTGAATGAACGCCACGCCGCGCTGATAGGAAGCAGCGGCATAGCCCACCATATCGCCAATCACACCGCCGCCAAGGGCAATGAGTGTGCAGCGGCGGTTAAAGCCGGCTTCCAGCAGCGCATCCCAAATGCGTCCTACCTGCTCGATGGTTTTGTACTGCTCGCCATCTGGCAGCACCACGGCACGCACGTCTAAATGCTCGGGTAAGCTAGAACGCAGCGTGTCTAAGTAGTGCGGCGCCACGGTTTCATTGGTAACGATCATGACTTGGCTACCGGCCAGATAGGGCACAAAACTGTCTGAGCGATTTAATAGCCCAACGCCAATATGGATAGGGTAGCTGCGCTCACCCAGTTCAACGGTTAGCGTACGGTCATGGGCTAGCTCTGTCATTGAGATACCTTTTTATGTGGGGCGCTGGCGGTTTCTAACGGATCAATCAGGCGATGCACGCGGCGTAAAATTTCATTCACCACAGCACGGGGGCTACGGCGATCCGTACGTACCGTAATGTCAGAAGTAGCACGGTAGAGCGGATCACGGGCGGCGAACATATCGTTGAGAACCTGTTCGCGATTCGCGCACTGCAGCAACGGGCGGTTGCGATCTTTGGCGGTGCGTTTTAGCTGCTGCTCGACAGTGGTCATCAAGTACACCACTGTACCGCGATCGCGCAGCGCTCGGCGGTTCTCTTCTCGCAGCACCGCGCCACCGCCGGTGGCGACCACGACATCCGTGAGCTGAGTGAGCTCGTCAATCATCTGAATTTCACGCTGACGAAAGCCTTGCTCACCCTCCACGTCAAAAATCCAGGGTATATCGGCACCGCAGCGGTCTTGTATGGCGTGATCGCTATCGTAAAACGGGCGCGATAGTTCTCCCGCCAATAAGCGGCCTATCGTGCTTTTACCAGCCCCCATGGGGCCTATTAAGAAAAGATTGGGTAAATCCTGCATCAGCGAACCGCCAAACCATCATCAAGTAATCGTGGAGTGATAAAGACTAATAACTCTACCTTTTCATTGCTCTCTTCGGTATAGCGAAACAGCCTGCCCAGTATAGGAAGATCGCCCAGCAGCGGTGTTTTCGCTATTTGGCTCAGCTGTTCAGTGGTCAAAATACCGCCTAACACCACCGTCTGGCCATTATCGACCAGCACCTGGGTCTCGATTTGGTTGGTATCAATGGGCGGCTCGCCGCCGAACTCGCTCTCACGGAAGCTGTCGTTCTTGATTACCAAATCCATAATGATGCGGTTATCCGGGGTAATTTGCGGCGTCACTTCTAGGGAGAGCTCCGCCTCTTTAAACTCGGTATCTGGGTTGCCCTGGGCATCGACACTCTGGAATGCCCGCTCCTCCCCTTGGCGGATCGTTGCGGTGCGCTGGTTGGCGGTAATCACCCGAGGCTGGGAGATCGTCTGGCTTTTGCCTTCGCTTTCAAGGGCGCGCAGCTCAAGGTCGAGCAGAATATCCCCTGAGAGATAGCCAAAGCTGAAGCTCGTATCAGCCGCTGCCATTGAGCCTAAGTCCACCGCCAACCCACCCCGCGGCACCGTACCGGTGGCGGCACCGCCGAGGTCCACTCGACTGCCAGGCCGCGACATCCCCCAGTTGACCCCCAGCTCCCGGGTGGCGCTATCCCGGGCAATCACGATGCGCGCCTCGATCTGTACCTGACGCACCGCCACATCCAGCCGGACCAGCGTCCGCATAATATCGCGCACCTGTTCGGCCGTGTCTTGAATGAGCAGTGTGTTGGTACGCTGGTCAACGCTAACGCGGCCACGCTCAGTGAGCAGCCCAAAACCGTCACCACCACGCAACAGCTGTGCTAAATCTTCGGCCCGTGCGTACTTTATCTCGATGAACTCAGTCACCAACGGCGCCAAGGTTTGCTGCTGGCTACGGGCCTCAATCTCTTGACGCTCAATCTCGGCCAGCTCACTGGCCGGCGCTACTACAATCACATTGCCCTGTTCACGGCTAGAGAGCCCTTGGCTTTGCAAAATCAGCGCCAGCGCCTGGTCCCAGGGCACATCGTTGAGGTTGAGCGTTACTCGCCCAGTAACACTATCACTGGCGACTAGGTTCAAGCCGGTAAACTCAGCCAGCGTCGCCAGCACGGCTCGCACCTCAATATCTTGGAAATTGAGGCTCAGACGGTCGCCGGTGAAGCTTTCTCCCTGCTGCGCGCGGTCCTG
This sequence comes from Vreelandella sp. L-25, assembly GCF_056857535.1. NCBI lineage: Bacteria > Pseudomonadati > Pseudomonadota > Gammaproteobacteria > Oceanospirillales > Halomonadaceae > Vreelandella > Vreelandella sp. L-25. The sequence continues at coordinate 27,704 of NZ_JBSXNH010000028.1, read as the reverse complement.
CTGAGAGGCTTGGCTCACCGGCTGTACTTCCACGGTGAGTGTTCGCCCGCTTTGCGATGAAATCATCGCGTAGGGGCCGTTCGTTTGTAGCTCAAGCAGGGTTTCCCGCTGGCCAGTGCGGGGGGTTATGCGAGTAATGGGGGTAGCAAAGTCGGTCACATCGTAAATTTGATTCAAGGAATCAGGAATATCTACGTCGCGAAGCTCAGCAATAACGCGGCCCTCACTCCCTTCCCGCACTTGCGTCACTACCCCTTCACGATCAAAAGAGACCAGCAAACGCCCTGCCCCATCAGCCCCCCGCTGGAAGTCGATATCCGTTACTTGCGGCCCCAGGGCAGTTTCCAACCCGCTACTCATACCTGCGGGCGAGTTGTCATTTGCAGCGCTAGTACTTTCAGGGCTTAGGGTGATGCGCAGCTGATCCCCTTCTATGCGAGAGGTGTAGTCCAGCGGCTCGCTCAGGTCGACCACTAGCCGTGTACGGCCATTGCCCTCCAACGCGGTAATACGCTCCACACCTGCGCTGTCTACGTTAATACGCCGCTGAGGCAAGCTGCTTTGGGTATCGGCTAGATCTAGCGCTAGACGCGGCGGAGTATTCAGCCGATAGCCGCGAAGCTCGGCAACGCCGCCGCTAAATTGCAATACCAGCTCCACCTCGCCGCCACTGGTTGAACGCACCTCAAGGTCCGTTAGCACTGAACCCAGGGCAAAGGTGGGCATCAGGGCTAACAATGGCAGCGTAATTAGACGAAGCATGACGACCATAGCGTGTTATCCGATAACAAGTAAAAATACATAGGGCGCACCGTGCGATATGTGCTTAGCCTACTCATTCAGGGTGAGCGATGCCTGACGCTCCTGCCAACCCTGCAACTGATTAAAAATACGTTCGGTTATGCGTACTTCTTGCGGGCCAATCGCGGTGATATGCCCGTAGTTAGTGCCTAAATAGTTGCCTTCACGCACACTATAAGTGCTGCCATCAGGGGCGCTAATCAACGCCACCTGCTTCCCGCCCATGCGCAATGTGCCAACTAAACGCAGCGCCTCCAGCTGAAACTCCTCTAGCGGCTCGGGGGTGCGCTGCTGATCCGGGGCGAGTGCACTCTCCATCACTGCTACCGTGCCGTTGGCACGAATGCTTTCTGGTGCTAAGAAGGGGCTTCGCACCTCGCGGTAACGGTAATCTACCGGCTGATACTCAGGAATCGTCGGTATAATCACCGGTGGCTGCCCTGCCGGTGTACGACGAATCTCTTCCATCACGGTATCTAACTGGCTCAGGTTGGCATCGCCACAGCCCGCTAACAGAACCACCGCGCCAATGCTAAGTAGACGCTTCATGGGGCGGGCTCCTTCCCTTCCACTGCTTCTATATAGCTATAGGTGCGTGCCAGCAGCGACATGCGCAGCGAGTCACCACTCTGCCCGGCAGGGGCTAGGGTTAAATCGTGCTGGGTCACAATACGCGCAAGCTGGCTAATATCGGCCACGAATTGCGCCAGCTCGTGATAGCCGCCACGCACCTGAATATCCAAAGGGTGCTCCACATAATGGGCGTTACGCACGATGGGCCGAAGACGAATCGTTTCGATACTTAGGTTATTGTTCACCGCCGCATCGCTAATACTATCCAGCAGTGAAGGAATCTCGGCACTGGTGGGCAGCATGGCACGCATAGTGGCCATTTGCTCCTCTAAGACCATTAGTTGGTCGCGTACCTCGGGCAAAAATGCCGCCTCAGAGACTTTACTGCGGTACTCACTCAGCAGGCGCATCTCTTGACGCTGCGCCGCTTCTAGCTCGGCGCGCTTTTCGCCCACCAGCCACCAACTTAATGCGCCAACGGCAATGACAAAGGCCAGCACCCCACATAGCGCTTTTAATAGCGCAGGCCACTCTCCCGCCTCTTTTACATCCAGCCCCTGCCAATCTACATCTTGCAGCTGCCGCCACTCACTCCGCCAGCGTTCACGCCCCCAGATCATGGCGCTTCCTCCTCAGCGGCGGCTTCTTCTACGACAGACTGTACCACGTCAAACTGGAACACTCGGCTGGTACCATCATCGCCACTGGCTACCTCAGAGAATTGTGGCACCCCTAACCCTGGCATGCTGGCGATTTGGCGCAGTTGATCCGATACCTGCCGCTCGCTGCCCGCCATGGCAGAAAAGCTAACCTGTTCACCACTGCGGGAAAGGCGCTGATACACCACGCCATCCACCACGCTGGCAGCAATATTATTGAACAACTGTACAGTGCCTATCCGCTCGGCTTGCAGGGTTTGAAACAGCGTTAGTTGCTCACCCAACCGGGCTGCGGTTGCTTGATAGCGCTGCACATCGGCGATTTCGTTATTCAAGCGCTCAATGTGGTTAGTGATATACGCATTGCGCTGCTGCTGAGCTGATAACTGCTGCTGATAAATTTGCAAGACACCCAGCCCTAAACCAATACCCGCTAAGAACATCATCACGACTACCCCATAAAATCGGCGTGTACGCTTTTCACGGCGTGCTTCCCGCCAGGGCAGCAAATTGATCTTGATGCTCATAACCCAACCCTCATCGCCAAACCACCAGCGGTGAGCATGGCCGGTGCATCATTGGTTAGGCCTTCAATATTAAGGCGTTTATTCACACGCATACGTTGGAACGGGTTGGCAATCGTCACCGACATACCGCTATCTTCTGAAATACGTTCGGCAAGGCCGGGAATAACGCTTGAACCTCCCGCTAATACAATGTGTTGCACCTCATGCTGGCGAGCAGCGGTGTAATAAAGCTGCAGCGAGCGCCCTACTTGCTGTACCACGGTTTCCAAAAACGGATTCAGCACTTTCTCGTGATAGTCATCCGGTAGGCCGCCGTACTTTTTGGCAAAGCCGGCCTCTTCGTTACTCAAAGAGTAATGGTCGCGAATCGCGTCGGTGAGCTGGCGACCGCCAAACACCGTGTCCCGGCTGTATACGATGTGACCTCCACGCACCACGTGGAAGGCGTTCATGTTCGCACCAATATCCACTAGCCCTACGCAGGCGTTGGGATCGCTGTCGACGTTGAGCTGACGACGCAGCTCGGCCAGCGAGCGCTCCATGGCGAAGGTTTCCACATCCACCGCCGCAGGCTCAAGACCTGCGCGCTCTAAGGTTTCTGTGAGTTGTGAGACACCCTGCTGGCGGCACACCACCAAAATCACCTGCTGCTGCTCTTCATCAAAGGGCGCGGGGCCTAGGCAATGGAAATCGAACGCTACCTCGCTGAACGGAAACGGAATATGCCGGTCAGACTCAGCAATGATGCGCTCCTCTATTTCATCTTCGCTAAGCGAAATGGGAAACTGGAGCGTTTTGGTAATCGCGGCGCTGGCCGGAACGGCCACGGCGGCTTTGCGCGTCGAGGGTTTGGCATGCTCAACGGCGCGACTAAGCACATTGGCGACATCGTTCATGTCACGAATACGGCGCTCGACTACCGCGCCTTCGCGAAGCGGGCGCACGGCGTAGCTCTCAACTTGATAGTTGTCGTTGCACTGTTTAAGTTCAAGTAGCTTGACGGTGGCCGAGGTAATATCGACACCAATCAACCCTTTACTGGGTTTTAGTAAGCGCATGCTGACTCCGGCTCCGCCTGCCTATCGTGCGAGTTTCGAGGTTACATGATTTTTAGTTAAGGCACACGCCAATGCCTCTACGCCATATCAACACTGGTGGCCGCTGCCTCCCCTTCCTATAATGGCAGCCACTTGCGCGCCATGGCGTTAATACTGCCCTGGCTACTCCTCTTTTCACGGGTACCCACTGTTCATGACGTTTTTACGAACTCTTGTGTTGTCACTATTTTCGCTGGTTGTTGCGCTCTCAGGCGCGGTCATACTGGCGGTGATTGGTGCCGCTATCTACTTCTCGCCGGGACTGCCCGACGTTCGCCAACTGCAAGATTTTGAACTGCACACACCGCTGCGTATTTTCACCAACGACGGCAAACTGATTGGCGAATTCGGCGAAGAGCGCCGCATGGCGATCGACTTCGACGAGATCCCCCAGGATATGATTAATGCGCTGATTGCGGCAGAAGATGCCAGCTATTTTGACCATGCCGGCGTCGACCCTCGCGGTCTAGCACGGGCGGCGGTGGAGCTAGTACAGAGCGGTGGCACCATTCAGTCGGGCGGCTCGACCATTACCATGCAGGTCGCGCGTAACTACATGCTGACCCTGGACCAGACCTTCACACGCAAAATCCGCGAGATTCTGCTAGCCCTGCAGATGGAGCAGATCCTCGATAAAGAGGAGATTTTCGAGCTTTACGTCAACAAAATCTTCCTGGGTAACCGCGCCTACGGCATTGCTGCCGCCGCCGAGACTTACTATGACAAGCCGCTTGCCGAGCTGAGCCTGGCCGAAACCGCCATGATTGCTGGGCTACCCAAAGCGCCTTCTGCCTTTAACCCACTGGCGAACTCTGAGCGCTCGCTGATCCGTCGTAATTGGATTCTGTTCCGTATGCGCGAGCTTGGTTATATCGATAACGACATCTACCAAAATGCCGTGCAAGAGCCGGTCACCGCTCGCCGCCATTACACCCAAGCCGAAGTGGACGCGGACTATGTGGCAGAGATGGCTCGCCAGTATGCCATTGAGCGCTTTGGCGATGACGCCTACACCGGCGGCTACCGTATTTACACTACGATTGATAGCAAGCTGCAGCCGTTTGCCCGCCAAGCACTGGCCAACGGCCTGATCGAGTACGACCTACGCCACGGCTGGCGGGGTGCCGAGCAAGAGGACATTGCGCCCAGCTTGGTCGAAGCCCAAGAGCAGACCACTACCCAGGGTTTGGAAGAGGAGCTATCTGAGTCGCCTGAGATCCGCCAAACCGCTCGTCAGGCAGCGCAACGTAGCCAAACAGAAGTCGAAGGCGTAGATGGCGATGTGAGCAACTGGCTTCAAGTACTGGAGCGCACGCCCAACTACGGTCTGCTGCGTCCAGCCATCGTGGTCGAAAGCAGTGGCCGCGAAATGCAGGTACTCACCCGCGGCGGTGAGCTGCACACCATCGCCTGGAGCGGCTTGAGCTGGGCGCGCCCCTACCTCAGCCCGCGCAGCCGAGGGGCCGAACCCAGCAGCGCCAGCCAGATTGCTGAGCGTGGCGACCTGATTCGCGTAATGGAAACCGACGAAGGCACACTGCGCCTCTCCCAGCGCCCCGATGCAGAAGGCTCGCTGGTAGCCCAGGACCCACGCACTGGCGCCATCCTAGCGTTACAGGGCGGGTTTGATTTTAACGCCAGTAAATTCAACCGCGCTGTACAGGCACAGCGCCAGTCAGGATCGATCTTCAAACCGTTTATCTACCTCGCCGCGCTGCAAGATGGCGAGATGAATGCGGCCAGCGTGGTCAATGACGCCCCAGTGGTGCTAGACGACGGCAGCGATTCGCTGTGGCGTCCGGTGAACTCCAGCCGCGACTTCCAAGGGCCGATGCGCCTGCGCCCGGCGCTCGCGCGTTCGCGTAACTTGGTCACTATCCGCGTGCTGCAAACCATGGGGCTCGACCACACCATTCAGTACCTCGAAGGGTTTGGCTTTGCGCCTGAGCGCCTCCCCCGAGGCCTGTCACTGGCACTAGGCAGCGCCAGCCTCACGCCGATGGAAATGACCAACGCCTACGCGGTGATCGCCAATGGTGGCTTCCAAGTCGCCCCTTGGTTTATTGAGCGCGTCACCCGTGACGATGACAACGAGATCATCGATGAAGCCACTCCCCAAGTCGCCTGCGCTAACTGTGCCGAAGGCCAGGAGACCGTCGAGATTGATGGCAAAAGCTACCCAGTAGCGCCCCGCGTTGCCGACGCCGCCGCAGTGTACATCCTGCGTGACATGCTGCGCGACGTCATCACATCGGGCACGGGCCGGGCAGCGCAGAGTCTTAACCGTGACGACATCGTCGGTAAAACCGGTACGACCAACAGCCAGCGGGACGCTTGGTTTGCCGGTTTCAACAGCAATCTCGTGACAACGGTGTGGGTCGGTAAAGACAGCAACGACACCATTGCCGAGTACGGCGCGAATGCAGCACTGCCGATCTGGATCGACTTCATGGGTGATGCGCTGGAAGGTACGCCCTCTGCGCTGCCACAGCGTCCCGACACCATCGTCACCGCACGGGTGGACCAGGAGACAGGCCGTCGTTTACACGATGACCAACCGGGCGGCATGACCGAGCTGTTCCACAGAGACCATCTACCGGATTTCCAGCCTCGGCGCATTAGCCAAGAGCTCGAGGAAGCCAGCGGCTCGCAAGGGTCTGGCACGGCAGAGTCAATTTTCTAAATACGAACCGACGCTAAAACGTAAAGCCCGGGAACGAATGTTCCCGGGCTTTTTTGGTGCTGCTTTTCTTCTGGGCAAAATCAACCAGCCACCGGCGTTGTCTCCCGTTTGCTCGCCTGCCAGTTAGCGGCGATGGCTACGACCATGACCGTGACTCCGGCCACCTCCGTCCACAAGCTTGGATAGAACACACCGACGATGGCACCACCAATGGCCAAACGAGGCAGCCAAGACATACGCGTGAACAGGTAGCCTTCTAGCGAGGCCGCGAATGCACATAGCGCCAGTAGCGCGATGACTGCATTCCATACCACCACGAGTACCGGCCCGCCAATGATGATCTCCGGATTGAACACCATAAACAGCGGAATCAAATAGAGGCCTTTGGCAAACTTCCACGCTTGGAAGCCCGTCTCCATAGGTTTACTGCCCGCAATCGCCGCCCCAGCAAAGCCTGCCAAGGCGATGGGCGGCGTCACGTTAGAGTCCTGGGAGTACCAAAAAACCACCAAGTGAGCGATCAACAGCGGCACACCGAACTCGGCGGTCAGCGCCGGGCCCACCAGCACGATCAGAACGATGTAGCTGGCAGTGACCGGTAACCCCATCCCCAAAATTAGGCTCGCCAACAGCACCAACAGCAGTGCCAGCACCAGGTTGCCACCGGAGAACGCCAGCATCATGGAGGAGAACTTCAGACCCAGACCAGTCAAACCGACCACGCCAACGATGATACCGGCGACAGCGCAAGCCATGGAGACCGCCACGGCATTGCGCGCGCCCAACTCTAATCCCTGGACCAGCTTCACGAGCCCTGCCCACACGACCACTTTCGTGCGCTCGACCGTGACCGGCTGCCCCTGTTTGGGTGCCACGAAGAAGTACCATAACGCATAGCGCAAGACGGCCACCGCCACCATGGTGATGACTGCGTAATACCCCACGCGCATGGGCGACATGCTCATGGCCAGCAGCCATACCAACACCGCCAGCGGCAGCAGGAAGTGCCAGCCATCTTTCATGACTTGGCGCATTTGGGGCAGCTCGCTCTTGGCCATGCCCTGCATGCCTTGTTTCAAGGCAATGATGTGGACGAACAGATAGACCGTGGCAAAGTACATGATCGCCGGCAGAATGCTGATTTTGACGATCTCTAAGTAAGGCGTATTGGTATATTCGGCAATCAAGAAGGCGCCTGCGCCCATCAGCGGCGGCATGATTTGCCCGCCGGTGGAAGCGGCGGCTTCGATGCCCCCCGCCTGCTTCGGCTGGTAGCCCAGTTTCTTCATCAGCGGAATGGTAAACGCGCCGGTGGTGACCACGTTGGCAATGGCGCTGCCCGAAATCGACCCCATACCCGCCGAGGCCAGAACGGCCGCTTTGGCCGGACCGCCGCGCTGGCGTCCAGTAGCGGCGTAAGCCATATCGATGAAAAACTTACCGGCACCCGTGCTTTCCAAAAAAGCACCGAAGAGCACAAAAATGAAGATATAGGTAGCGGCAACTCCCAGCGGCAGGCCGAAGATGCCTTCTTGGCCCAGGTAAAGCTGGCCCGCTACGCGGTCAAGGCTATAGCCACGGTGCTCCATGATGCCGGGCATCCACTCGCCCAGCCAGGGAAGCTCCCCACGGGGGCCGGCAAACGCATAAACGATAGCGAGCAAGCCAATCACCGTCATACCGAAGCCCACTGCACGGCGGCTGGCTTCCAGCACGGTCACCGTGGCAATGCAGGCGACGAGTATATCGGTCTCGTTCCAGAACCCGGCGCGGCTGAATATCGCATCCAGGTTTAAGACTAAATAGCCGCCAGTGATCAGCGCCCCGGCAAAAAAGATCAGATCAATCCCCCACCCCAACACACCGCGTTTACGGTTGGGCCCAAAGGCGGGGAACATTAAAAACGCCAGCAGCATAATCAGCGCCAAGTGAATACTGCGCTGGTAAAACAAGCCCAACGGCTGGATACCCGCCGAATAGAGTTGGAATAACGACAGTCCCACCGCAACGATGGTGATACACCATAAAACGAAGCGGGGTTGAATCGCATTGCCGCCCGGCATCACAGTCGGCGGTGGCGTGGATTCGTTCATAAAGTCCTCGGAAGCATAAGCTAACTTAGGGGATTAACACCCACTTAATTTTTATGAAAAGCGACATCGATCGGCGCACTTATGAGGTGTTTGACTAACGACACTCAACGCAATGACAAGGCTATCGTGACGCGTTGGCCAGCCGCTCGCTCACTCAGGCTCACGGTGGGATGCTCGCCATCCGGCCACATGACACGGTGATTGACGGCCGTCGAGCCGACCCGTAGCACGTAGCGATTATTCGCCACCGGCTCGTTAATCGCATTGATCCAGTACCCGCCCTCACCGTCGGACACCTGCTCGCCGCGTCCATAGATATGCCCAAGCCCTGCGGCAAAATCCGGTTGATGACTACGCTCTAACTGCATCGTGCCGTCTAGGTTGCGGTAACAATCCAACACCGTGAAATGCTCAACAGAGTGCTGCCACTGGATGCACCAGCGGCTGCCTTCAGGCGCGGCTGCATCCACTAGCGTTTCGCCCTGATCGGTCACGACCGTTAAGCGCATAGACGCAGCCGCCGAAGCGGGGGTAACCCCCGCTTCGGCGTACAAACCACTCATCAACAAGAGCGCCATCAGTCGTCGTTGCCACTGCATGGCTGTGCTCCTTGATCAATTACGGACGCAGACGGTCCGGAATCTCAGCACCAACTTCTTCAAAGTAGCGAAGCGCGCCCGGATGCAGCGGCACCGGCGTAGAGTTCATGGTGAACTCAACAGTGGTGTCATTGGCGGCCGGGTGAACCGCGATCAGCTCATCGGTGTTTTCAAACAGCAGTTGGGTCAGTTGGTAGGCCAGCTCTTCATCCATATCGGCGTTGACGACCAGCACGTTAGGGATACCGATGGTCTGTACCGCCTCGTCCATGCCGTCGTACATGCCTGCGGCCAGTTCATAAGGCGCAAACACCGCTTCCACTTCCTGGGCGTTGGCAATCTCTTCATCGGACAGGCCGATCAGGCGGATGTCGCGCGTGGCAGCAAGGTTGAGAATCGAGCTGGTGGGCGGACCAACGCTCCAGAAACCGGCGTCGATATCGCCATCACGGATGGCATCGGCGGTTTCGTTGAAGTTCAGCCGCTGGGGAGTGAAGTCGCTGTAGCTGACGCCGTTGGCTTCCAGCAGAGCACGCGCGTTCAGCTCGGTGCCGCTACCTGGCGCACCCACGGAAACGCGTTTGCCAGCCAGATCCGCAATGCTGTGAATGTCCGACTCGGTCAGCGTCACGAGCTGCACCGCGTTCGGGTAGACCGAGGCCAGTGCGCGGGTATTCTCGATCTGACGACCTTCAAAATCACCCGTACCGGTATAGGCCTGATAAGCGGTATCGGCCAGCACCAAGGCCAGATCGGCATCGCCGCGCATGATCAGCCCCATGTTCTCGACGGAAGCGCCGGTCACTTCGGCGGTCGCCTGAGCGCCATCGATATGGTTGTTGATCATTTCGGCAAAGCCACCACCGATCGGGTAGTAAACGCCGCCGGTACCGCCGGTCGCGATGGAGAGCTGCTGCGCGCTGGCGGGCAGAGCAGCCGCCATCATGGTCGCTGCAACGGTATATTTTAGTTTTTTCATTGGAATTGCCTCCGTCCTGCTTGGACTTATTGATTATGGTTGACGTAAAGGGAGGTAAGGAGCCAGTTTCTCGCCGCCGTCAGCGGCGCCGAGAACGGTATTTAAACGTTAGCACGGCAGTCGCGTTAGATACTAATCCAACAACGTTTTCACCTGCTCCACGATATGCGCACCAATGGGCAGCGCCGAGGTCGCCGCAGGCGATGGCGCATTGCCCACGTTGACCGTGCGCGGAGTATTCACGAACAGGAAGTCATCCACCAGCCGACCATCGTTGGAGACCGCCTGAGCGCGTACGCCCGCCGGGTAAGGGGTCAAATCCTCCAGGGTCAGGCTCGGGCAGTACTTGCGGACCAGCTCCAGATAGCCGCGCTTGTAGAGCGAGTTTTTCATTTCCACCAGCCCAGGCTTGAGATGCTTGCCCAGCACTTTCAGGATGCCTGGGTGGCTGAACATCTGGCCCATGTCACTCAGCGACATGTCCTGCTTGCGGTAGCCCTCGCGTTTTAACGCCAGCACCGCGTTCGGCCCCACGGTGACCGTGCCATCGATCATCCGCGTCAGGTGAACGCCCAAAAAAGGCATGGCAGGGTCGGGAATCGGGTAGATCAGGTGGTTGACGATGCGGTTGTGGCGCTCGGGAAGCAGGTAGTATTCGCCACGGAAGGGGCAAATCGTGAAGCCGGGGTCCTTGCCCAGCATGCGGATCACCCTGTCGGCCATCAACCCCGAGCAGGAGACCAGGTAGCGGCTGGTGAAGGTCTCATGCTCGGTGGTCACCACGACCTCATCGGCCCGCTCGTCAAGGCCCGTCACGCAGTGCTCGAAGCGAATCTCGCCGCCCAGCCGGGTGAACTCGGCGGCCATCGCCTGGGTGACTTCGGCATAGTTCACGATGCCGCTGGAAGGCACGAAAATGCCCGCCACACCGGTAATGTTGGGCTCTCGCTCCTTGAGCGCCGCAGCCTCCAGCCACTCCCGCTCCAGACCGTTGGCCGCCGTGCGCTCCCAGAGCGCTTCCATACGCTGCTTTTCCAGCGGGTTGGTGGCCACCAGCAGCTTGCCGCAAATGTCGTAGCGCACGCCATGCTGGTCACAGAACTCGCGGGTCGCACGGTTACCCTCCAGGCAAAACTTCGCTTTCAGGCTTCCCGGCGTGTAATACACCCCGGCATGAATCACGCCGCTGTTATGGCCGGTTTGATGCTGAGCGGGGCCTGCTTCCTTTTCCAACACCAGCAAGCGTTTGTCCGGGTAGGCCTGTTGCAGCTGCATGGCGGTGGAAAAACCCAGTATGCCGCCGCCGACAATGATGAAATCCCACATGAATATCGTTACCTGTGCCAAATTTTCAAAATTTATTGATAATAGCCGTTATTCTACGTCGACCGCTACACCCCCTACATTGGTCTAAGCCACACTGATCCAAGGAGTCCCCATGGAACACGATGCACCGCGCCAGAACCTGGCGATTAGCGCTTACCACGCGCTCAAGCAAGACATCATTCGTGGCCGCTATGCCCCCGAAGAGAAGCTCTTGATGAGCCGTTTGAAAGAGTATTACGGCGTGAGCACCGGCCCCCTGCGTGAAGCGCTGTCACAGCTGGTCGCCGACCGACTCGTCGTGGCCATCAGCCAACGGGGCTACCGGGTGGCGGCCATGTCGCTGGCCGAACTGAACGATATCTACGACGCTCGCGCTCAGTTGGAAGGGCTGATTTTGCGCCTCGCCATCGAACGTGGCGACGACGACTGGGAAGCCAACGTGCTGGCCACGGCACACCGCCTGGCCAAAGTCACCGACGTCAGCTCCCCCGACGAACTGCTGGACGGCTGGGATTTACGCCACAAGGCGTTCCATACCGCCATTGCCAGCGGCTGCAACTCCCCCCACCTGCTGCAGATGCGCAACACCCTGTTCGATCAGGTAGAGCGCTATCGCCACCTGTGGCTGCAAGAGACCGTCATGTCGCCCCAGGCGCTGGACATCAAGCGCCAGGAACACGCGGCGCTGGTCGACGTCATTCTCGCCCGCAACACCGAGCAGGCGGCCGATCTGATGCGCGACCACCTGATGACCCCGGTGCCTATCATTACACGGGTACTGCAAGCCCGCGGCATCGATTGAATGCCGGGCGATTAAATTCTGCGTTTTAAAAAAATGTAGATATTTTTAAATAACGGCGATACATTAAGCTCAACAAGATCATCTTTCGGAGTTCAACGCCATGACACGCTTCAACTGGGACGACCCGCTGCTTCTCGAACACCAGCTCACCGATGAAGAGCGCCAGATTCGTGACGCCGCTCGCGACTACTGCCAGGAAAACCTGCAGCCACGTGTGCTGAGCGCTTTCCGCGAAGAGCATTTCGATCGTGACATCATGTCCGAGATGGGCGAGCTGGGCCTGTTGGGCGCCACCGTTTCCCCGGAATACGGCGGCGCGGGCGTCAACCACGTGGCTTATGGCCTTATCGCCCGTGAAGTGGAGCGTGTCGATTCCGGCTACCGCTCGGCCATGAGCGTGCAGTCATCGCTGGTAATGTACCCCATCGAAGCGTATGGCTCCGAAGAGCAGAAACACAAATACCTGCCTAAGCTTGCCAGCGGCGAGATGGTCGGCTGCTTCGGCCTGACCGAACCCGACCATGGCTCCGACCCAGGCTCCATGATTACCCGTGCGGAAAAGGTCGATGGCGGCTACCGCCTGACCGGCGCGAAAATGTGGATCACCAACAGTCCGATTGCCGATATCGCGGTGGTCTGGGCCAAGTCCGCTGCCCACGATAACCAGATCAAAGGCTTCATCGTCGAGCGTGGTACCGAAGGCTTCTCCACCCCGAAAATCGAAGGCAAAGTATCGCTGCGTGCCTCTATCACCGGCGAGATCGTGCTGGACAACGCTTTCGTGCCTGAAGAGAACCTGCTGCCTAACGTGAGCGGCCTGAAAGGCCCCTTCGGCTGTTTGAATAAAGCCCGCTACGGCATCGCTTGGGGCGTGATGGGCACCGCTGAGTTCTGCTGGCACGCCGCCCGCCAATACACTCTGGACCGCAAGCAGTTTGGCCGCCCGCTGGCCGCCAACCAGCTCATCCAGAAGAAGCTGGCCGACATGCAGACCGAAATCACCCTGGGCTTACAAGCCGCCCTGCAGGTGGGCCGCCTGATGGACAGCGGTAACTGGGCACCGGAAATGATCTCGCTGATCAAGCGCAACAACTGCGGTAAAGCGCTGGATATCGCCCGTGTTTCCCGCGACATGCACGGCGGTAACGGCGTGTCTGACGAGTATGGCGTCATTCGCCACATGGTGAACCTGGAGTCCGTGAATACCTATGAAGGTACCCACGATGTGCACGCCCTGATTCTGGGCCGCGCACAAACCGGCATTCAGTCGTTCTTCTAACGTCGTCATCACTCAGCGAGGCACCCCATGAGCACAGTCGCAAAGCCCCTGGCAGGCATCAAGGTACTCGATATCTCTCGGGTACTGGCAGGCCCCTGGTGCGGGCAGATGCTGGCCGACATGGGTGCCGAGGTGATCAAAATCGAGCGCCCCCAAAGCGGCGATGATACCCGCCACTGGGGGCCGCCCTGGCTCTCCGGCAGCGCGGAATCGGCCTATTACCTGTGCGCCAATCGCGGTAAGCGTTCGGTGACGGTAGATATGGCCAAGCCCGAAGGCCAAGCGCTGATCAAGCAGTTGGCGGCCCAATCGGATGTGGTGCTGGAAAACTTCAAGGTCGGCGGGCTGAAAAAGTATGGCCTGGACTACGCGAGCCTGAAAGCGCTCAATCCCGGCTTGGTCTACTGCTCCATCACCGGCTTTGGCCAGGAAAGCCCTTACGCCCGCCGGGCGGGCTACGACTTCATGATCCAAGCCATGGGCGGCCTCATGAGCCTGACCGGTAAACCGGACAGTGAATCAGGGGGCGGCCCGGTCAAGGTGGGGGTCGCCATTACCGATATTTTTACCGGCTTGTATGCGGCCAACGCGGTGCTGGCGGCCCTCTACCAACGCCGCGACAGTGGCGAAGGCTGCCATATCGATCTGGCACTCATGGATGTGCAGGTGGGCGTGTTGGCCAATCAGGCGTTGAACTATCTGACCTCCGGTCAGGTGCCTCAGCGGCTGGGCAATGCGCACCCGAACATCGTGCCCTATCAGGCGTTTGCTACCGCCGATGGTCACATGATCGTGGCCGTCGGCAACGACGAACAGTTCAAGCGCTTCTGCCAGGTCATCGACCAGCCGCAGCTGGCACAGGACGAACGCTTTGCCACCAACGGCAGTCGTGTACAGCATCGCGAAGCGCTGGTGCCGACCCTGGCGCTCGCCCTGGCAGCACAGCCTACCGACACCTGGCTGGCAGCCTGCGAAGCGGTCGGTGTGCCCTGCGGGCCTATCAATACCCTGGATCGCGTGTTTGACGATCCTCATGTCAAGGCACGCGGGCTCAAGCAGACGCTGCCCCATGCACTGGCAGGCGAGGTCAATCTCGTCGCCAACCCGATTCGTATCAACGGGCAGTCACTGAGTGCCCAGAGCGCTCCCCCGACCCTGGGCGAGCACACCGATAGCGTGCTGGATGCCATCGGCATCACCGATGAACAGCGCCTAGTGCTTCGCCAAGCGGGCATTATTTAATCAGACGCTATTGGCGGCAAACGAGCCTACCGCCCCGCTTCTCAAAACGCCCTACACTCAGCATCAGCTAACCGTGACGCTTTCAGCAGGCATCGCGTGTTACATTGAAACGTCGAGTACTCGAATGCTTGATCGCGCCGATAAAGCGATGTATCAGGCCAAACAAGCCGGGCGCAACCGGATTGTCATCGCATCGTCATCAGTGTGATCAACGCTATTGCGCACTATGCTAGAGCTACACCCTATCCTTTAAGGAGCTGAGTCATGAGCAATGCCGAGCTTAACGAACTAAAGCAGAAATACGTCGCGGCGGGCGCTGCAAGCCCCGCCACCGCCTTTGCGGACCGCGCCGAAAACGCTGAGATCTGGGACGCCGACGGCAACCGCTTCATCGACTTCGCGGGCGGTATCGGCGTCTTGAACGTGGGGCATCGTCACCCCAAAGTCGTGGCCGCTGTGAAAGCCCAGTTGGATAAGGTGATGCACACCTGCCAAACGGTTATGCCCTACGAGGGCTACGTTAAAGTCGCCGAGAAGTTGAGCCACATCGTCCCTGTACGTGGTCACGCCAAGGTGATGCTGGCCAACTCTGGTGCCGAAGCGCTGGAAAACGCGGTGAAGATCGCCCGCGCCGCTACCGGTCGCTCTAATGTCATCTGTTTCGATGGCGGCTATCATGGCCGTACCTTCTACACCATGGCCATGAACGGCAAGGTCGCGCCCTACCAGACCGATTTCGGCCCGATGCCCGGCACCGTATTCCGCGCGCCCTACCCGGTGCCCTACCACGGCGTCAGCGAAGACGAAGCGATTCGCGGCCTGAAGATGACGCTGAAAACCGACGCCAACCCCAAAGACACTGCCGCCATCATTCTTGAGCCAGTACTGGGTGAAGGCGGCTTCTACCCCGCGCCGACCAGCTTCCTGAAGAAGATTCGCGAAATTTGCGATGAGCACGGCATGCTGATGATCATCGACGAAGTGCAGTCAGGCTTTGGCCGCACCGGCAAGATGTTCGCCATCGAGCACAGCGGCGTCGAGCCGGACATGATGACCATGGCCAAGAGCATGGCCGACGGCATGCCGATCTCTGCCATCGTCGGTACCGACAAAGTGATGGACGCCTCTGGCCCGAACTCCCTGGGCGGCACCTACACCGGTAGCCCCACCGCCTGCGCAGCCGCGCTGGCGGTGATGGAAGTCTTCGAAGAGGAAAATATCCTTGAGAAGAGCCAGGCGCTGGGCGACAAACTGGCGGCGCGCTTCAACGAGTGGCAAGGCAAGTTCGATTGCATCGACCACGTGCGGAACATGGGCGCCATGGCAGCATTTGAGCTGGTCAACAACAAAACCGACCGCACCCCGAACCCGGAGCTGGCGGCGGCGCTGTGCAAAAAAGCCCGTGAAGAGGGTCTGATCCTGCTCTCCTGCGGCATGTACGGCAACACCATCCGCTTCCTGATGCCCGTCACCATCGAAGACGACGTGCTGAACGAAGGCCTGGACATCATCGAGTCCTGCCTGGAATCGCTGATCTGAGTATGTAGCACTACCCACAACGCCGCCCATGAGGCGGCGTTGTCGTTTTGACACGGCTTATTTTTAGTTGAACAGGGGCGTTAGCTGATTCAACTGTCTCGCCTGATAAAGATCATGAAGATAGGTATCGAGCTTGAAGATCAGGATATTCAAGACCACCACACCCCATATCGCCGATAGGATCATCACCGGTTGATTGACCCACGCCAATGCCGATACGTCCACAGAGTAGTGAATGGTATACACACTCATCGCCGCCAGTAGCTGAACCAACCCACAGTTTGCGATCACCGCCAGGATGAACGCATTCCTGACGTTGATGGACGGCAAGCGCGTCTTGAACAACCGCAGATGACGCACGCGAACACCGCCCTCTCCTGCCTGATGCGACGAAGGACGAGTGAGTTTTCTCTGACAGCGCAGAAGCGGCAGCCCATAGGCCTCTCGCCCCTCCTGAGAGAACGCAATGCGAAGGGCGTCTATGTTAAATCCACGCCCAAAGATGCGCGTTGCTGCCTCTTCAAAGCGTGACGCATCGGCTTCATCCGACGACGTTTCCTGAGCGGCCGTGAGCGTATCCAGTTGCCTACTTTTATGACCCGAAAGTTTCGCATCGTTAGGCGTATTGATATTAAAGTGCATTTGGTAAATCTGGTACCAAGCGGCTGTTACGCCCACGAGTATCATCAAGAAAATCAGCACGGTTATCATTTATCTATCCTCATTCTTACTTATCCTCACACCTACTTATTCTCACACCCACTTATTCTCACACCTACTTAGCCTCCCTCTTACTGACGGGTCGATCCCAAAAACCGCGTTTCGATGTTAGAGGAGATCGAAGGCTCATCTAACGCAGCGATGTGCAGCACCACCGGGTGGCTCGGCTGGGTCAACGCTGACGCGTCAGCATTAAGCGCCACGCGTAACTGCCTCGTTTCATTAGCGGCCAAGACGAATGTGTCAGCTCCTTGTAAACGCAGGCCGGGCAAACCGGTGGCAGATAGCGCGTATTGGTGCTCCTTCGTATCTTGATTGCGCAGCGTCACAGTGTAGTAGTTAATAATGCGCCCCTCGGCCGTGCTTTCAAACAGCGTCTGACGATCTCGGACGACCTCTACATCCATAGGCACCCGGGCGTTCAAGAAACCGATCAACAAAACCACCATAGAAAACAGTGCCGCCATATAAGCCAACAGCTGAGGTCGCCAAAACCGCGTAGGTTTGCCCTCTAGCGCGCGCTCGGTGGTGTAGCGAATCAGGCCCAGCGGCTTATCGATACGCGCCATCACGCTATCGCAGGCATCGATACACGCCGCGCAGCCAATACACTCATACTGCAGGCCATCACGAATATCGATCCCCGTGGGGCACACCTGAACGCACAGTTCGCAATCAATACAGTCCCCAGCAGCCGCTTCCGCGACCTCTTTGCGATGACCACGGCGGGGCTCACCACGGGCGGAATCGTAA
The DNA here is from genome assembly GCF_056857535.1 of Vreelandella sp. L-25. Lineage (NCBI taxonomy): Bacteria > Pseudomonadati > Pseudomonadota > Gammaproteobacteria > Oceanospirillales > Halomonadaceae > Vreelandella > Vreelandella sp. L-25. The sequence continues at coordinate 10,032 of NZ_JBSXNH010000028.1, read as the reverse complement.
GAAACAATCAGCGTATGGCTATCAAACATGGCCGACTGAAAGCGTGCATAGGGGCACATGTGCAGACACACCTGATGGCGCAACCAGCCGGCGTTCAGGTAGGTAAACAGAGTAAAAAAACCGATCCAAAAAAGCGCCCAAGGGTGCGCCTCTAGGCTGAATAGATCCCTTACGAGCCCACCCACCGGCGTAACATATCCCACGAAGGTGACGCCCGTTACCAACGCAATCAGTAGCCAGTTGGAATAACGCCTTATGCGCTGAAAAAAGCCCTGTATCTCTCGCACATAGATATGCCCAGACGTGGATGGCGAGCGACCCGTAGTTTTCGCCTGAGGCGAATGGTGTTCAACGGCTGCATCGCTGGTTAGGTCTTGCAGTGGAATGCGTTGCGTCATACCGATATCCAGAAAAGAGGGAGTGGCGATCTATACGGTCGAGGGGCATCACCGAATGAACCGCTACTATGCTCTCCCAGCCAACCACTAAAACAGATGCAGTTTTAGAGAAAAAAGCCGTATCAGTTTTGATATGCTTTTGATTGAGAGTATCGATTCTGTTGATCCCACTAAGCACCCGCGCCAAGCACCAGCGAGTTTATGCCATGAAACGCTATGAACAGTTTGCCGATGAAATAGCCACGCTGATTCGCCAAGGCGTACTGGGACCAGGCGAGCGCATTCCGTCAGTGCGCCAAGCGAGCCGCCATCACGGCATTAGCCCGTCGACAGTGTTTCAGGCGTACTACTTACTGGAAAACCAGGGGCTTATCAGCGCTCGAGCGCGCTCGGGCTACTTTGTTCGTGAACACGCACGGCGCTTGGTCAACGAACCCCGCGTCACGCTACAACCCACCGACCCAGCGGAGGTGCAGGTCAGCGAGCTGGTGTTCTCGGTGCTGGACTCACTGCAGGATGACCAAACGGTGCCCTTTGGCTCGGCTTTCCCTAGCCCTGAGCTGTTTCCACTCTCTCGCTTAAGTATCAGCATGACACGTGGCTTGCGGGCGCTTTCGCCCCAACAGGTGGTGGCTGATATGACCACCGGACATACCGACCTGTGTCGGCAGATTGCTCTGCGCTACATGCTGGGCGGCATTCAACTGCCGATGGACGAACTGGTGATTACCAATGGCGCAATGGAGGCGCTCAATCTAGCCCTACAGTGCGTGACTCAGCCAGGGGACTTGGTCGCGATTGAGTCACCTGCTTTTTATGCCAGCCTACAAGTGTTGGAGCGGCTCAAACTACGTGCGGTGGAAATTCCGGTTCACCCTCGGGAAGGGGTTGACCTAGACGTGCTGGCAGAGCGATTAGCGACGCTGCCCATCAAAGCCTGCTGGTTTATGAGCCACCTGCAGAACCCCATCGGCGCCAGCCTAAGCAACGAGCGCAAACAGGTGCTTTACCAGTTATTAAAGCAGCACCAAGTGCCCATGCTAGAGGATGACGTGTATGCCGAGCTCTATTTTGGCAGCACGCCGCCCGCCCCCGTTAAGGCCTTTGATGATGAGGGCTTAGTGATTCACTGCAGCTCTTTCTCGAAGTGCTTGGCACCCGGCTATCGGGTGGGCTGGGTAGCGGGCGGCCGTTATGCCCAAGAGATCTCGCGGCTAAAACTAATGACCACCATTTCCCCCTCTATCCCCGCCCAGGCCGCCATTGCTGACTATTTACAACACGGTGGCTACGACCGCCATTTGCGCAAGCTTCGCCATGCCTTAGAAGCCCAACAAACCAGTATGCTGGCGGCGGCAGATCGCTACTTCCCAGCGCATACGCGCATCACCCGACCTGTGGGCGGTTATTTCCTTTGGGTGGAGTTTCCCGAACACGTGGATTCGCTGCAGCTATTTCGTATAGCGCTCGACCATGGCGTTAGCCTCGCGCCAGGCCCCATTTTCTCCGCGACCCAACAGTTTCGCCACTGCATTCGCTTAAGCTATGGCCACCCCTGGACCCAGCGCAGCGAACGGGGGATGGAAACGCTGGGCACGTTATTGAGCCTTTTTTAGCGCTATGAAGAACATCACGCACGCGATGGCGTTATTTACCGAGGCCGCCGGTCGCCTTCCAGGAAATTGGCGGTAAACACGGCTTTTCCGTGGGTCTCGAACGACCACTTCATCACCTCGCCGAGTGCCGCCATCACCTCATCGAACTCGCCAAATACCTGGGTGCTCATTCGGTTGGGGTGAACTTCCAGCCCGGTGGCCTCTAAACGTTTGACCACCTCTTTGACGACTGGCTTGAAATCATCGGCCAGCGGGTAGTAGCTCAGCTGTACGGAAAGGTACATATCGTCTCCTTAATCGCTTCTATGGCTGCATCACCTCTAAGGCTACGCTGTTTGAAACTGCTGCCACGCGGCCAATATCGCCGTGCGTGTCTCTTCCGGATGCTCCATCGGGAACATGTGTGTGCCAGGCACCATACTCACCGGCAGCCCGCGACGAGCGATGCGCTTGAGCCGTGTAGGCGTCATCAAGTGCGACTGCTGCCCCGCCACCAGTTGAATGGGTACGCCTACGCGCTGCGGCAGGTTAGAGAGGTGATCTGGCAGGTGGCGGAAAATATCCAGCTCGATGCGCGGGTCGAAGGTCAGCTCGGCGCTGCCGTCATCTAAAAGCCGCGTGCCTGCTTCAATGTAGTCGTTGAGTGCCTCGGGGGTAAAGCGACGAAACAGCCCCCGCCGCCGCAGCGAGGTCGCCATGGCCTCACGGCTGGGCCACACCGTGCGCCGCCCCTTGGTTTTACCCGCGGGGGTGATACGGTCCATGAACCCAAAACGCTTGGCCGCTTTCATGGCCCAGGCATCCGGCCCCAGCATCAGCGGCGGGTCGAGCATGATCACACCGCGAAAACGCTCCGGCTGCTTATCCGCAGCCATGGCCATCAGCGTGCCGCCCAGCGAATGCCCCACGCCCAGCAGCGGCGCGTCGGTATCGGGGAGGTAGCTAAGCAGTTCCTCCACCAAGTTGCCCCAGTTGTGATTCACCGGGTAATCCGGGTGGTGGCCTAGCCGATCTAGCGGGTGTAAATCGAACGATTCTGCCAGCGGGTCTAACAGGCTGCGGTAACTCAAGCCGGGAAAGCCGTTGGCATGGGCAAACACTAAGCGGGGGCGTTGGGTGGCATCGGTAGGCATGGCAGGCTCGCAGTTAGGCTAACGGGAAGAAGCGCTATCTATCATACGTCTGTTTTAACGCGAGCCCGAGTACCCGTCAATCCACCCAAGGGTTAACAGGCTAATTAAAACAGCGAGAGCTGCTGGGCAGCGGTCTCTTCCGCCAAGCGGTAGCCCACCCCCAGCAGGCGCACGGGGCGCTCGCCCCTTGCCCATCCCACGTTCAGCAAGGTTTCGAACTGTTCCAAGTTGGGTGCGGGGTCGGCGTGTTCGACGGTGGTTTGGGTGAAGTCGTTGAATTTGATCTTCACCATTACTCCGCGCACGGCGGGTGCCGGGTCTAGGCGGGCGTAGCGGCGCTCTAAATCGCCAATCAGCTCGGGGAGCTGACGACGGCAGGCTTCCAAGGTGGGTAAATCTTGAGAGTAGGTTTGCTCGGTGCTGATCGACTTGCGTTCGCGGTGAGTTTTAACCGGGCGCTCATCGCGCCCGTGGCTGAGTTCATGCAGGCGATGCCCAAAGCGACCAAAGCGCTCCACCAGCTCGGTCAGCGGCCGGGCGCGCAGATCCGCCCCCGTTTGAATCCCCAGTTCGGCCAGCTTTTCAGCGGTGCGCGGCCCCACCCCATGAATCTTTTTCACCGGCAGCTGCTGCACGAAGGCGTCGATATCGTCTGGCGTGATGACAAACAGCCCATCGGGCTTGCGCCAGTCGCTGGCGATCTTGGCGAGAAACTTGTTGGGTGCCACCCCCGCCGAGACGGTAATGCCCACTTCCTGCTTCACCCGATGGCGAATGGCTTCGGCCATGCGGGTGGCGCTGCCGTGGTGAAGCGTGACCTCCGAGACATCCAAAAAGGCTTCATCCAGCGAGAGTGGCTCGATCAGTTCGGTGACATCGCGGTAAATAGCAAACACCTGACGGGCAACATCTTTGTACTTCGCCATATCGCCACGAATCACCGTGAGGTGGGGGCAGCGTTTGAGCGCCTGAGCCATGGGCATGGCGGAGTGGATGCCGAACTTGCGCGCCGGATAGTTGCATGTGGCGACCACCCCGCGCTGCTCCACACTGCCGCCAATGGCAATGGGGATATCGGTTAACGCGGGGTTGTCGCGCATCTCGACCGCCGCATAGAAGCAGTCACAGTCGCAGTGGATAATTTTGCGCACAGGCCGACCTTGCCTCCGCCATTAACTGTAAAAAAGCACAGTTTATCACAGGGTGTGCAGCATTCACGTACCACAAAAGGTGCGCAACACCTGTTCGCTTTCCGTGGCCGGAGCAGCCAAGCGGCGCGCTTCTGCGGATTCATCAAAGGGCTGCGTGACCGCCGCGAGCAGCGTGTGGAAAGGCGCGAAATCGCCTTCTACCGCCGCATCGATGACCTCTTGAATGCGGTGGTTGCGGGGAGTCACCACAGGGTTGGCGCGGCGCATGGCCTCCTGGCGTTCACTCTGCTGGCTGGCTTGCCGGGCGTTTTCCCACTCGGCCAGCCAAGCGGCAAAGCCATCTGGCTGAGTGGTCAGCGCCAGCAGCGCCTCTTTTTGGGAGTGGGCTGGCGTGTCCGTGCTCAAGGCTTGGGCACCCAGCGTTTTGGCATAGTGCGTCAGCGCGTCGAACGTCGCGGTCATGTCCATGCGGCCCTGATGCATCTGGGTTTCCAGTGCTTCCATCAGCGCCACGGCACGATCGCTTTCCGGGGCAAGGCCCTGCTTGTCGGCATGCAGGCGGCGCTGCTCGGCGCCAAAACGAGCGGTAAAGCCGCGAAGCACCTCGGTGGCCTGCTCTACAACGGCCTCGCCCTCTTCCCGCATCAGCGGCAGCAGGGTTTCGGCAAAGCGGGCCAGGTTCCACTGAGCGATGCCCGGCTGGTGGTTAAAAGCGTAGCGCCCACCCTGATCGATGGAGCTGAAGACCTTTTGCGGGTCGAACTGCTCCATGAAGGCGCAGGGGCCGTAATCGATGGTGTCGCCAGCAATGCTACAGTTGTCGGTGTTCATCACACCATGAATAAAGCCCAGGCTCATCCAGCGTGCCACCAGTGCCGCCTGGCGGGCGGTAACGGCTTCCAGCAGGGCAAGGTACGGATCGTCAGCATTGGCCGTTTCTGGGTAGTGGCGAGCAATCACATGGTCGGCCAGCGCTTTCAGCACCGCTTCATCGCGACGCACGGCAGCAAACTGGAAGGTGCCCACGCGGATATGGCTGCGAGCCACACGGGTCAGGATGGCCCCCGGCTCGGCCATCTGGCGTACCACGCGCTCCCCCGTGGTCACGGCCGCCAGCGCCCGAGTGGTGGGCACGCCCACGGCGGCCATGAACTCGCTCACCAGATATTCCCGCAGCACTGGGCCAAGCGGCGAGCGCCCATCCCCGCCCCGTGAAAACGGCGTGCGGCCACTGCCCTTGAGCTGCACGTCCTGCCGCTGGCCCTGCTGATCCACCACCTCCCCCAGCAGCAGCGCTCGGCCATCGCCCAACTGAGGCACGAAATTACCGAACTGATGCCCGGCATAGCCCAGCGCTCTAGGCTCGGCCCCTGGCGGTAGCCGGTTACCGCTGAACCATTGGGCCAGCGTGGCGTCGTCGGGCCGGGTTTGCATGCCTAGCTGCGCGGCCAGGTCATCGTTAAACGCGATCAGGCTGGGCTGCGCCACGGGCGTAGGCTGGCAAGCCACCCATAAAGGCTCTGGCAGCGTGGCAAACTGGTGTTCAAAGGTCAGCACGGGCAACTCCGCTTTTCAGTTTATCGTCTAGGAATACCCTAGCAGTTTACTCAAGTAATTGGCGATAGCCTGTCGCAGAGAGCCTCTTAACCAATTTGAAATTGCTCGCTTCGATAGTAACCCGCCGGTATCCAAAACACGTTAGCCCTTTTTCAGACGCCCAACCGCATATTCCAGCACCGGCGTTAGCGGCGCGCGCTACTGGTGGGTCAAGAACCCATCGGCACGGGTCACGCCCAGCGAGAGCGATGCCACGGGCAGGCCCATGGCGTGGGCATCCCGGCAGAAGCGGTAGCCGGAATAGACCATCAACGACGTGCCCACTGCCAGCACCGCGTCGGCTTGCTGCAGCGCCGCCTGGGCCGCCAACCGCCGCGCAGGGGGCACCACATCGCCGTAATAGACCACCTGCGGTTTGAGAATGCCCTTGCAGCGCGGGCAATCCAATACGTTAAAGGTGGAAAAGTCGGTTTCCAGATCCGCATCGCCATCCGGCGCGTGGCGGGCATCCAGCGCGGCAAAGGCTGGGTTCATACGCGCCATTTCACTGTGCATGGCGTGGCGCATCATTTGATAGCCACAGGCCATACAGGCCACCACATCGGCCCTGCCGTGCAGATCAATCACCTTTTTTGAGCCTGCCCGCTGGTGCAAACGGTCAACGTTTTGCGTGACGAGAAGCTCCACATGGCCCATGGCCTCGAGCTTCGCCAACGCCCGATGCGCCCCGCTCACCTGGGCTTCGCGCATGGCTTTGAAGCCCACCAGCGCTCGCGCCCAGTAGCGCTGGCGTACGGCGAAGGAGCTCATAAAATCACCATGCTGCACCGGCGGCGGGCGCTTCCACTGGCCATCGGCATCGCGGTAATCGGGAATCCCGCTGTCGGTACTCACCCCCGCCCCGGTAATCACCCAGAGTTTGGGGTGGCGTTTGATGAACGCGGCCAGCGCTTCCCCGGCCACCTGGCTGCTCTCGCGTTTTTCTGTACTTTCCACGGCCTGCGTCAATGGATCACCCTAGGCAATACTGCGACAAGTCAACGATACTGTATGACAATATAAGCACATGCAATGTGCCCTCGATAGCGGAGTAAGGAGCCTCTCATGCAGTGGGATCACGAGATTATTATTGTCGGTGGCGGCATGGTGGGCGCGGCCCTGGCGGCAAGGCTCGGCCAAGCGGGCATTTCCGTGGGGCTCGTCGAGCGCGGCAGCGCCCCCAAACCCGCCAGCGGCGACTACGACCTGCGTATTTCATCGCTCAACGCCCGGTCGCTGGCGTTTGTGAAAGCCAGCGGCGCGATACTGCCCGGCGAGCGCTGCTGCCCGTTCCGGCATATCGACGTGGCGAATCAGGATGGCACCGGCCACTCCGTGTTCTCCGCCGAAGAGAGCGGCATGAACGACTTCGGTATTTTTATCGAAAACCGCGCTTTGCAGTACGCCCTGTGGCAACGCTTGGAAGAACTGCCCAGCGTGACCTGCTATACCCAGTGCGCCCCGCTCAGCACCATGGCAGCCACCACCGCCCGCATGCTAGAGCTGGATAACGGCAAAACCCTAAGTGCCCGGCTGATTGTGGGGGCCGACGGCGCGCGCTCTACGCTACGCGAGCTAGCGGGCATTGGCGTGACCAGCCACGACTACCACCAGCGGGCGATGATCATTAACGTCGAGACCGAGCTGCCCCAGCAGGATGTTAGCTGGCAGTGTTTTACCCCCAAAGGGCCGATTGCCATGCTGCCGCTGCCCGGCCAGCGCGCCTCGCTGGTGTGGTACGACAGCAACGAAGCCACCAAAGCCCGCGAACAGCTCTCCGACAACGCGCTCCAGCACGCCATTGAAACCACCTTCCCCCAACGCCTGGGCAAGCTCACCCGTATTGTGGCGCGGGCCAGCTTCCCCATCAAGCGCCAGCACGCCAAGCGCTACATCGGCAAACGCCTCGCGCTGATCGGCGACGCCGCCCACGTGGTGCACCCGCTGGCCGGGCAAGGGTTGAACATCGGCCTGCACGACGCCGACACCCTGGCCGAGCTGATCATCAAAGGCCGCGACCCCGGCGACCACATCAGCCTGCACCGCTTCGAGTGCCAGCGCCGCCTCGCCAACCAAGCGATGATTGCCGCCACCGACAGCTTCCACCACCTGTTCACTGGCGCAAAACCGCTGCGCCAACTGGGCGATCTCAGCCTGCATTTGGCCGAGCGAGTGCCTTTTGCCAAGCGTATGATGATGCAGCAAGCCAATGGGTTGAATCCGTTTAAAATCGGCTAACGCTGACTATGCTGAGGGAGAGGCTGCAATAAGCAGCCCTAAAACAATCACAATAATCCCTCAAAAAAGGAAAGCGCATGCGACGCAAGCAACCATTCGCGCTAGTGACGGTCGCCTCGTTCACCAGCCTTGGCCTGCTGTTGGCCACGCCCTTATGGGCTTGGGATGGCGTGGTCGAGAAGCAGACGTTCGAGATGGAGAGCTTCACCACTCAGGGCGGCGAGACGATTCCCAACGTAACGATAGGCTGGGAAGCCTACGGCGAGCTTAACGAAGCCCGCGACAACGCGATTCTGATTACCCACTTTTTCTCCGGCACCAGCCATGCGGCAGGCCGCTATGGGGCTGATGGCGAGCCACCCACCGACGGGCTCAAAGAGGCGCTGAAGCTGGTGACGCTCAATGCCAACCACTGGCAGTGGGCCAACGAAGCGTTCAACCGCGACTGGGCCGACGACGCGCGCGACCCTTCCCAGGACATCACCGCCCGCTATGCCATCGAACAAACCCTGGATGACATCGCCGCCGCCCGTGCAGCGCTTTCCGATGCCAACCACCTGCTCTACCTGGTGCGCGCCAACCAGACCTTCATGGCTGGCTACGGCGACTCGCTGGAAGCGGGGCTGGCCGCCATCGAAGCCCCCACATTGATGCTGTATAGCGAGAACGACTTGGTCTTCGCCCCCGAGGGCGTACGCCGCACCGCCGAGCTGATCGAAGCCGACGGCACTGAGGTGGCGCTAGAAACGCTGGAAGGCAACCGAGGCCACCTGGATGGCGTGGTGGCCATCGAGCAAGCCAGCGATACGCTGCGGGCGTTTTTGGAGTAAGCGGTGGAGCGCTGGCCTCCAAGAGGCCAGCGCTAGTGAGGTCCCCCTACTGAGTTATGGCCATGAGGTTTATGAGCCGCTTCAGCTTGCAGACGCTCCACTAACCAAACCTTGATAATCGACTGACGGGTAACACCCATTCTCGCAGCCTCACGGTCTAGTGACTCCACTACCCATGCAGGAAAATCTACGTTAATCCGCTTTTGCTCCTGATTCACCCGTCGAGCAGTGGAAAAGTCTAGATCATCGAGAACATCATCTTGATTTTCATCGAATTTTTTATCGAAATCTTTAGCTTTCATAGATGTCTACCTCCTTCTTGCGGGAGCGTCTAACAGAAATCAGCCGAATACGCTCTTCTCGGTAGGTGACGACTGCCGACCAATGTTTTTCACTGATCATACCGATTAGTAAAAACCTTGGTTCGCCCTCGGATTTTGCGCGAATTTCTAGCAGATATGGATCCTTCCACAGCGCTTGTGCCGCTTCAAAATCAATACCGTGCTTTGTCAGGTTGGCCTGACTTTTGTTGACGTCAAACTCGAACTCGTTCATGAGTATAAATTATTCCTTTTTTACTCACTCAACAAGATTCTAAAGCCGAAAGCAATGCCGTTACTGCAGCAGGCTTTATACAAAACCATGCCCCAGCGCCCACTGCACCGCCTGCTCAGCATGAATCTCGGTCGTATCGAAGAGCGGCATGGGAGTGTTGGCCTGTTGAACCAGCAGGCCAATTTCGGTGCAGCCTAGAATCACTCCCTGCGCGCCGCGCTCGGCAAGCGCCTCGATGATCGCCAGGTAGTCGGCTTTGGCCTCTGCTTTCACCACGCCCAGGCACAGCTCCTGGTAGATCACGTGTGCACGCGCTCGCGCTGTGGTTCGGTAGGCACCACTACTTCGATACCGTGGCGCTGCAAACGCTCGATTTGACATCCTCCCCTCCCTCAGCTTGCGCTGCCGCCTTGCAGCGGAAAGGAAGGGGATTCCCAGGTCGTTACCTTCCTGGTTCCTGCTTCGATGTTCGTTGCCTTCAATGCCTTGGCACTGCTGGTCTTACACAAACTCCA
>NZ_JBSXNH010000027.1:0-47943 GCF_056857535.1 Vreelandella sp. L-25 | reverse complement strand
CCTCCACACCAACTTACCTGAAAACTTCAGCTGGCCAATGGAGCGACAGGATCTTTCAGAGCTACTTGGCAATTTACTCGAAAATGGCGGGAAGTGGTGCCAGACAACCGTCGACGTTACAATCGCCCGCACGTCATCAGGACTCTCCATAGAAGTAGCGGACGATGGCCCCGGAATTTCTCCCGAGGCGGCAGCCACTGTCATGAACAGGGGTACCAGGCTGGATGAAACGGTCGCCGGTTTTGGGCTCGGATTGTCCATCGTGTCCGAGATTGTCGAAGACAACCTCGGACAGATGAACATGGGTACCTCAAAAAACGGAGGAGCCAGCATTGTCATTCTACTGCCACTTCCGGATTAGAAAACCTCCAGAAAGGCAACCGTCGATGACGCAGCGCGGCTTCTCCCATTTTTTACCGTTGGATATCACTCACCTTGGCTCTTGAAAAGCGACCGAACAGAACCGGCAAAACAAAGAGTGTCAGGAAAGTTGCAGTCACGAGACCACCTACAATCACGCTGGCCAATGGCTTCTGGATTTCCGCACCCACGCCCGTCGACAATAGCATCGGTATCAAACCGAGTGCCGAGGTTATTGCTGTCATCAAGACAGGACGCAAACGGGAGACGGCACCTTCAAACACCGCAGTATCCACGTTCAACCCATCCTGTATTCGCTGATTGATGCTTTCGACCATAACGACCCCGTTAAGCACCGCCACACCAAACAGTGTGATAAATCCAACGGAACTGGGCACTGAAAGATACTGGCCGGAGATCCAGAGTGAAAAGACGCCACCAATAACGGCAAGCGGCACGTTGACCAGAATCAACAGCGCTTGACCAACCGAACTGAAAGCAAAGTACAGCAACAGCGCGATCAGGCCCAGAGATACAGGTACCACAATGGTCAATCGCTTCTGAGCTCGTTGCTGGTTTTCAAACTGACCACCAATATCCACCGAATAGCCGGGGGGAAGGTTCACTTCTGTCGCGATGGTATCCTGAATATCGGCAACCACACTGCCCATGTCACGACCCTGCACATTAGACTGAATGACCACACGGCGCTGAACGTCGTCGCGGCGCACCTGGGGCGGGCCAGACTCAATAGACACATCGGCCACATCACCGAGTCTCACCCAGGCTCCGGAAGGCGCCTGCAACCTGAGATCAGCAATGGCATCCCGGTCTTCCCGGAAACGTTTGGCCAGGCGCACATAGATATCGTACCGCTCATTTCCGTTGATGATCTGGCCCGCGGCGGCACCACCCAGTCCGTCCCGGACGACACTCATCACATCAGACACGGCGAGTCCGTACCGGGAAAGTGCCTGACGGTCTGGCTGAACCACCAACTGCGCTTCACCGGCAATCTGCTCCATGGCCACATCCCGTGTTCCCTGAACTGTTCGGACCGCCGCTTCAATCTGCTGGCCTTTCTCCGCCAGTACGTCGAGATCCGGGCCAAAGAGTTTGATGGCCAACTGCGCACGAACACCTGACAACAATTCATCAACCCGAGTCGCGATAGGCTGAGAAAAGTTAAACAGTAGTCCCGGGTGCTGTTCGAGCTTCTCCTCAAACAGAGCCTGCAATTCATAGCGATTACTGGCGCTGGTCCACTCCGAAGTTGGTTTTAAGCCAATATAGATCTCTATGTTGTTAACTGGCTCCGGGTCGCCGCCTATTTCTGCTCGGCCAGCCCTGGACAGAGCGTAAGTCACCTCTGGAAACTCCATCAGCATGGCCTCCAGTTTTGGCGCCACTTCAAGCGCCGTATCGAGGCTTGATGAGGGAGCCAGAGTCACCCGGAGGTTGATCGTTCCCTCTTCCAGTTCAGGCACGAACTCCGTGCCCAGTCGTGGAACAACCAGCGCCGCCAGCACAACAAGAACCGCCGCCGCGCCAACAACCACGCGGCTATGCTTCAGTGACCAGGCAAGCCCCATGCGATAGAGCTTTTCCAGGGGTTTTAGAATGAAGCTTTCCCGCTCCCGGATACCCTTACGGAACATGTATGACGCCAGCGCGGGTACAACCACCAGAGCGACGATCACCGCCGACACGATAGCCAGCATGATGCTGATTGCCATTGGCTGGAACAGCTTGGCTTCCACACCTTCAAAGCTGAACAGAGGCATGAAAACGACCAGGATAATCGCCGTCGCGAAAAAGATCGGCCGCGCCACTTCCCGACCGGCTTCCTGGAGTCTAAGCGCAACGCCATGATCATCGTGCGATGCATCCAGCGGATCGGGGTCGCCTTCAGCCAACTCATTCCGGTGGGCGTCATGCTCAGCATCGGGATGCGCCAGATGTTTGAACATGTTCTCGACCATAACAACAGAGCCGTCCACCAGCATGCCAATTGCCACAGCAATACCGCCCAGAGACATCAGGTTGGCCGAGAGACCGAACCAGGCCATGATCATCAGGGCAATCCCGATGGAAATCGGTATTGAAAGCAGCACCAGCGTTGTTGCCCGCAGATTCATCAGGAACAGGGCAAGCACAATCGCAATAAACACAAAAGCCAACAAAAGCGCATTGGTCACCGTCTCTACGGCCTTGGTCACCAGATCCGCCTGGTTGTAATAGGGCTCAAAACGAACCCCACTCGGAAGCGCCTGATTTATGCGATCAATGCGGGCCTCGATGCCGTCGATGGTGGCTTTTGTGTTGGCCCCCATTCGTTTGAGTACAATGCCAGAAACCACTTCACCCAGTTGTTCAACCTGACCGGCTTCATCCTTCCGGGTCATGGTTACCGCACCCTGGCGAATTTCAGTGCCCAGCGCTACCTCGGCGACATCGTTCACTGTCACTGTAATGCCATCACTGGTTTTAACGGGCACCTGACGGATCTGCTCGAGCCCCTGCTCGCCATTACCCAGCCAGCCCATACCGCGAATAACCAACTGCTCCTGCCCGCGGCCCATATACCAGCCCCCAACATTGGAGTTGTTGTTCTCCAGGGCTTCCATGACATCGTTCTGTGATAAGTCATAGGACAGCATTCGCGCCGGGTTCAGGTTAACCTGGTACTGGCGGACCTCTCCGCCAAACGACAGGATTTCCGTAACCCCTTCAGCCGGTATCAGCAACAGTTTGACCAGCCAGTCGTGCAAGCTGCGCAATTCCATTGCGTCGTACCCCGAATCCGGGTCCGCTATCAGCAAGTACTGGTAGACCTGGCCAAGACCGGACGAATTCGGCCCCATTTCAGGCACCCCGACCCCGTCCGGAATCAGCTCCCGCGCGGCCTGCAACCGCTCGAAAACCAGTTGGCGCGCGAAATAGATATCCGTGCCCTCTTTAAAGACCACGGTGACACCAGACAACCCGGTTTTGGAGATGGACCGAACCTCCTCAACATCCGGCAACGCATACATCACCGATTCAATGGGATAGGTGATCAGCTGCTCGACTTCCTCAGCCGCAAGTCCGGGCGCCTCTGTATTAACAGCGACCTGGACGTTTGTAACGTCGGGGAAAGCATCAAGATTCAGTTTTGGTATCTGAAACGCGGCCGTGGCGATAAGCACTGCAAGCGCAATAAGAACCAACAGGCGGTTCTGAACCGCCCAGTCGACTACTCGGTTGAACATAATGACTCCCGGAATCAGTGGTTGTGCGGATCAAAGCCGCCTTTGGCAATCTCAGAGGCCACAAAAAATGCGCCCCGCAAAACGACTCGTTGGCCCGCAGCCAGGCCGGAAACCTCACGGAGCCCGCCTATTGAGCGGCCCAGTTCCACTTCCACGGGTTCATACTCGCCTTCGGCCTCTTCCACATAGACCGTCCAGTCGCCGTCCGCGCCACGCATCAATGCAGTCTCCGGCACGGCAAGCACCGGCTCGCTGGTCTTAAAACGAAAATACACATCTGCGAACATTCCTGGATGAAAACGATCTTCAGGATTGTCCAGCTCCAGCCTGACAATCCGCGTGCGGGTCACAGGATCAATGGTGTGGGCTTCCTGGGACACCGTTGCCACGCCCACACGACCCGCTGCCCTGACTTCGGCTTCCGCGCCCTTCTCTAGAACAATGTCGGAGCTTGCTGGCAGATGGGCTTCTACCCAAAGCTCACTCTCATCAGCAAGAGTCACCAGCGGCTGGCCAGCCTCAACTCTTTGTCCTTGCTCAAACTCATCGGTCAGTACTGCACCATCCACGCGAGCCCTGAGCATGTATTCACCGAGACTATCCACCCCGCTGGCCTTCAACGCACCAATGTCATCATCGTTCAGCCCGTAAGCAAGCAGAGTCGCCCTTGCTGCTTCAATGTTGGCTTTCGCTGTATTGAACCGCTGATCGCCAACCACGGAACGACCCAGCCCGCTGATTCGCTTCCATTCAGGAAAAGCTTTCCTGTAATCCGCCTGCGCCTGTGCCACCGTCTCACTGAACAGGGTTACCAGCGGCTGGCCCTTGGTTACGTGCTCACCCAGTTCCACGTGACGCCGCAGCACCACTGAGGCAACCCGGGGGGACACGTGATAGCTGGTATAGCCGTTGGTCAGCAGCTCACCGGGAGCGTAGATTTCATAGTCAACGCGCTTGCTCTCAAGGGTTGCTACTTCAATGCCGGCGAGCTCTTTCTGTTTGGCATTGATGCTTGCGGTGGCCGCTTCTTCATGGCCACCGTTCTCGTCTTCGTGGCCGTGCCCCCCTTCCTCTTCATGATCACCTTCCTCCTCATGCTCACCTTCCTCCTCATGCTCACCTTCTTCACCATGATCTTCCTTATACTCGCCCTCCTCACCGGTGACTTCCTGATGATCGTCGCCACTGGCAGCATGATCATGACCGGCTTCCTGATGAGCATCTTCCTCTGCCTGTACAAAAGAAAGTGGGGCTGTAAGCAACGTCAATGCGAATACTGAAATCAGAGCTTTTTTCATAATGAATATCCAGTTTCCAGACTAGTATTGGAAGAGGGTGATCAGTTCGCCAGACTGGCTCAAGAGCTCAATCAGACCCAACTGCGCCTGCTTTTCCAGTTCAATACCGGTTTTCAGGCTCTCCGCGCGCTGGCCCAGCGCCTGGAGATACTCAGAGGTGGAGAGGTCGCCGACCTGCCACTGCTTCTCAAGCAAATCGGCACTTCGCTGTACACGCCCCTGGGATAGTTCTTTCCATCGACGGAGTTGCTTGTCGTATCGCTTCCAGGAAGCGCGAGCGCCTGCCAGGTCATATTGTCGTTTCCGGTAGAGCGCCTGAAACCGCGCTTCGGCCTCCAGAGCCCGTCGATTCGCAGCCCGGGTTTCAGCGCTGTAGTTATTACGGACGTTCAGAGGGATCGAGAACGTCAGGCCAACCAGGTTCCCACCGCCATCACGCCCTCCGCTCAGCCCGACCGTGGGAGATGCCGTCGCTCTGCGACTGACCACCTCGGCTTCGCTCCGCAGCACCTGCCACCTCGCGCGGGCAGCAGCAATTGACGGATGATCCAGCAAATTGTCGTTATCGACCCTGGAAGCAAGAGCCGGCCAAATGTGCCCGGGGATTCCCCCATCCTGAGGCCTCCAGTCCGGCAGACGTTCTCTAACTTGAGTTTCTGCTCGATCAACTGCGGCCTTTGCCTGGGCGAGTTCACTGAGCTGCTGAGAAAGGCTTAAAAAAAGCAACTCTGCATCGGTACTCCCCAGGTCGCCCGCCTGCTGGCGTTGCTCAACCTGCTCCAGCAAGGCATTCAGACGGTGTTGCTGGGATTCCGCAATTTCTTCGGCACGCGTCGCCGCGCGCCACTCGACAAGCGCAAACAGCGACTCGGACGTTTGTGCCAAAACCGCCTCGTTCAAATCAGCTTCAGCGGAAAGCCTGATCAGCTTTGCCTTGTCCTTTAGCGCACCCTGTTGATCAGACCAATCGATCGTTTGTGATAGCCCTGCCACAAAGTTGTTGTCACTGCCCGTTCTGTCTGCTCCAACAGACAGCTCCGGGTTATACAGCGGTTGTTCGCTTGCCTCAGCATCCTGATTCCGGGCTGCCGCCTGCTCTGTCGCCGCCATAACATCCGGATGTTTGCTTATCTGGCCAGTGAGCCAATTTGTCCAATTCACAGTCTCCGCTTGACCGAACAGAGGAATGGACAATAGTACTGAACACAGCAACGCTCTGGGCGAGTGCTTGCTTGCCTTCATCGACTTTCTCCCGAAGGGGTAAATAGCCACAATTCATGGGCGCGAGGCGTCCATGACAAAGTAGGAACAGGCTAGGATAGTAAGTGAAAAGGTTAAAATGAACTTGAATTCGAAGCGTCATCCACAAAAAGCAACTGTTTTCCGTCTACTCTTTGCCAGCGAACTTTATGGCAACCTTTCCTTCCAAACAGCGATACACAATATTAGTTAGCCTACTCTGCTCATTGGCTCTCTTAGCAAGGAAGTGACCTATGAATACAGCAACGCAACACTTTAAACGCCTCCGCTACGGCCTCGTGGGTAGCGCTTTGTTTGCCCTATTGACTACCCCTATGGCTTACGCCGCGCCGCCTGCTCCGCCAAGCCTTCACGTTCAGGCGCAGTCATGGGTGGAAGTTGAACCCGATAAAGCCACGCTCTCTGCACGTTTGTGGGAAAACACCCCAGCGGTTTCAACCTTAGAAGACACCGATAGCGAAGCCCTGGGCAGCGCCCGCGAGCGGCTTGAGCAGCGTGCCAGCGAGCTGATTGCCGCCATGGAAGAGATTGGCATTGAGCAACGCGCCATCAATGCAGGCTCCCTGAACGTGTATCCTGAGCATGTCGCAGGCCCGCGCAACGACAACGGCGAACAAGAGACGCTGATGCGCACCCGCTTAGAACGCCCCTTCAGCGTTGAGCTAACTAATATAGACCAATTAGGCGATGTGCTGGACGCTTTGATTGACGCTGGTGTAAATGCGTTAGATGGTGTGCAGTTTGACCTGCAGGATCGCGACGCCGCCACCGACGAAGCACTGACAAAAGCGTTAGAAAAAGCCCGCCATAAAGCCGACCTTATGGCGAGCACGCTAGATGTCACGCTTGGCCCTGTTCAACACATTGAAGAGACCCAAGCGCCGGTTTTTCAACCCCGCATGATGGCCATGCGCGCCGAAAGTGACGCTATGGGCAGCGGTTCAGCCAGCGACTACCGCCCCGGCACCATTCGCATCGATGCCGGGGTGAACGTCGAGTGGGCGCTTAGAGGGCAAGACGCTCGAGGCCGCCTAGATAGGGCTGCAGGGGAGCCGGAACAGTAATCGACCCATCCGCCTGCTGGTGGTTTTCGAGCACCGCCAGCAGGCAACGCCCTACTGCTAAACCCGAACCATTGAGCGTATGCAGTAGCTGAGGCTTTTTGGAATCAGGGTGGCGGTAACGGGCTTGCATCCGACGCGCCTGGAAATCTTCGCAGTTAGACACAGAGGAGATTTCCCGGTAGGTGTTTTGGCTCGGCAGCCACACTTCCAAATCGTAGGTTTTTGCCGCGCCAAAGCCCATGTCGCCCGTACACAGCGTCACCACCCGATACGGCAACTCAAGCGCCTGCAGAATGGCTTCTGCATGGCCGCGCATCTCTTCCAGCGCTTCATAGCTCTTCTCCGGCTCCACAATTTGCACCATCTCGACTTTATCGAACTGGTGTTGACGAATCATGCCACGGGTATCGCGCCCATAAGCGCCAGCTTCCGAACGGAAACATGGAGTATGCGCCGTGAGCTTCATCGGCAGCGCAGCCAGCTCGACGATCTCATCACGCACGAAGTTGGTCAGCGGTACTTCTGAGGTGGGAATCAAGTGGTACTCCCGCTCGTCGTTCAGCTTGAACAGATCCTCGCCGAACTTGGGCAGCTGGCCCGTACCCATCAGCGAATCGCGA
The DNA here is from genome assembly GCF_056857535.1 of Vreelandella sp. L-25. Lineage (NCBI taxonomy): Bacteria > Pseudomonadati > Pseudomonadota > Gammaproteobacteria > Oceanospirillales > Halomonadaceae > Vreelandella > Vreelandella sp. L-25. Next base: position 40,090 of record NZ_JBSXNH010000027.1, on the reverse strand, counting down.
TTCACCATGTAAGGCACATAGCACTCTTCATAGCCGTGCTGCTGGGTTTGCGTATCCAGCATAAACTGCGCCAGCGCGCGATGCAGGCGAGCGATGGGCCCGCGCATCACTGCAAAGCGCGCGCCGGTCAGCTTGGCCGCCAGTTCAAAATCGAGATAGCCGGACTTCTTACCCAAATCCACATGGTCCAGCACCTCAAAGTCGAACTCACGCGGCGTGCCCCAGCGGTGCAGCTCCACGTTATCGTCTTCGTTCTTGCCTTCCGGCACGCTCTCATGGGGCAGGTTGGGAATACCGCTAATCGCGTCATCCCACTCAGCCTGTACCTCGGCCAGCTCGCGCTTAGCAGCATCCAAACGGTCACCTAAGTCGCTCACCTCATCCAGCAGCGGCTGGATATCTTCGCCATTGGCTTTGGCCTTACCAATCGCTTTGGAGCGCATATTACGCTCGTTCTGCAACTGTTCGGTCTGGGTTTGCAACTCACGACGGCGCGACTCTAGCGCCTGCAGTGCCGCTTTATCGAGTTCGAAGCCCCGGCGGGCCAGTTGTTGCGCAGTTGCATCAAGATCGCCGCGCAGCAGTTTCGGATCGAGCATGAGTTATCCCTTGGCCAGAATTCAGTGAAACACGGCTCTCAAAGGCCGTGACAAAGGGGTCTATTGTAGGCAAAAGCGCGAGTTGGGGCTATGGCAGCGCACCACCATGCTGAACTTAGTCGTTGACGGGTATGCACCATGACCCTTACGCATATCCCCCCTTATTAGCCAAAAGTGATAGAGTGCCCGCCGCTTTAAAGCAAGAATCACTAACAACGGGTTATAGAAAAGGAGAAAGTTTATGCAGGAGACCGCAACGCAAGAAAAATTTGGTTGGTGGCGACGTATCGCTCTATGGCAGAAAATCCTGGCAGGTTTGGCGCTCGGGGTGTTGGCAGGCGCACTGCTCGGCGAAACAGCGAGTGTATTTAAGCCACTGGGCGACATCTTCATCAACGCCATTATGATGCTGATTGTGCCGCTGGTCTTTTCGACGCTGGTGGTGGGTATTACCTCCATGCGCGATCCACAGAAGATGGGCCGTATTGGGGCTCGCACCATTATCCTTTACTTGGTGACCACTGCCTTTGCCATCAGCATTGGCCTTGTGCTCTCTACCCTGCTGCAGCCTGGGGTGGGTGTCGGGCTAAGTTTCGACGCTGAAGTCTCGGCTAACGAAGCACCATCGCTAATGTCGATTCTCATTAATCTCGTGCCGCGCAATCCGATTGATGCCCTGGCTAATGGCAACATTATGCAGATCATTGTGTTTGCCATTGGCTTGGGCATCTCGCTAACGCTTATCGGTGAAAAAGGCGAGCCGGTGATGAAGGTCTTCGATAGCTTCGCGGAAGCCATGTATAAACTCACTGGCCTCGTGATGGCGTTTGCGCCATTCGGGGTGTTTGGTTTGATTGCCCATGTATCGGGCCAGTATGGCTTAGAAATTTTGCTCCCACTCGCCAAACTGATCGGCGTGGTCTATCTCGCCAGCATTTTACATGTGCTTGTTATCTACTCTGGCTTTATTTCTCTGATGGGACGTTTGAACCCGGTGCGCTACTTAAAAGGCAGCCTGGATGCCATCGTGGTGGCGTTTTCTTCTGCTTCCTCAGCAGGCACCCTGCCCGTCTCAATTCGCTGCGCACAGAAAAACCTGGGCGTATCGGAAGGGGTGTCCGGCTTTGTACTGCCCGTAGGCGCCACCATCAATATGGATGGCACCGCACTGTATCAAGGCGTGGTGGTGCTATTTATTGCTCAGATGACCGGCACTGATTTGAGCATGATGGATTACGGCATGATCGTAGCCACCGGCACGCTGGCCTCGATTGGTACTGCAGGCGTTCCTGGTGCAGGCCTGATTATGCTCTCCATCGTGATGGCACAAATTGGCCTACCCCTTGAAGCTATTGCCGTGGTTGCGGGTATTGACCGCATTCTGGATATGGCGCGTACCAGTGTTAACGTCGCAGGCGATCTGATGGTCACCACGCTGGTAGGTAAAAGCGAAGGCGAACTCAACGAAGAAATCTACAACACCAGCCGCTCTTAATAATCGATTAGGCTATCCCTCGCGCCCGCTCCCCTTGGTAGCGGGCGCTTTTTTATACCGAACTACAAGCTGCTAGGATGTCACTCTGACCACTGAACCAAGCGAGCCGATATGTCTTCTGCCTTTGAACACACCCTTGCCGCTATTGATGCGCTCCATGCTCAAGACCCACGGCCAACCACTCTCGCAGATGGCACTTCTCAGCCACAAGAACTTATCTATGCCCAGCGTATGAGCCAGTGGCTAGAGCGACTGCAGGAGACGCCGAGCGAACTGTTGCGCATTGCCGTGCGCGCCCAGCATCTGCAGCGCTGGCAGCTGCCGCGAAGCGATTACCCAGAAGGTCGTATTGGCTACTTAACTTGGCGGCGGGACCAAAGTGCCCAGGCAGGCGATACCACGGCAGCGATCATGGAAGAGGCGGGCTATTCCCAAGAGGAGGCCAAACGCGTCGCCAGCATGATTCGCAAGCAAGGCCTGGGGCGCGATAGCGATGTGCAAGCCCTAGAGGACTGCGCCTGCCTAGTGTTCTTAGAAAACTACTTCGCCGATTTCTCCCGCAAGGTGGAGCACGAGCACATGGTGCGCATTGTGCAAAAGACCTGGGGCAAGATGTCGCCGCAAGCGCATGCGCTGGCCCTGACACTGCCCATGAACGACGCCTGTGCAACGCTCGTCAAAGAGGCGTTAGACAGCCACTGAGATGCCCCATCAAGATGCACCGCCGCAGTAGCTGCGGTAAAGTAGCGCTATCCCCTATCCGCTTCCAGCAGTGACGGCTCAACCTCCTATGATTGCATCCTTGGATTCTCGCACGGCCCCTTTCGAACGAATTGGCAGCCACTACGTGCGTTTTATCGAAGACCTCCGCGCGCGCGGGTTCGAAGGTGAAATAGCACCGGATTACGCCAACCGCACTGTGCTGGCGACGGATAACTCGATTTACCAGCGCCTTCCCCAGGCGGCGGTGTTTCCCAAACACGCCGAAGACTTAGAGCGCCTTGCCAAGCTCGCCTCCGAGCTGCCCCACCGGGATATCGTCCTCACCCCGCGGGGCGGCGGCACCGGCACCAACGGCCAGTCGCTGACCGATGGCATCGTGGTGGATGTCTCCCGCCATATGAACCAAATCATTGAGATTGACGTGGAAGCCCGCCGGGTGCGGGTACAGGCAGGCGTGGTCAAAGACCAGCTCAACGCCGCGCTGAAGCCCCACGGGCTGTTTTTCGCCCCTGAACTCTCCACCTCTAACCGCGCCACCATTGGCGGTATGATCTCTACCGATGCCAGCGGCCAGGGGAGCTGCCAGTACGGCAAAACTCGCCACCACGTGTTAGAGCTGGATACGATTCTGCTCGGCGGGCAGCATTTACACAGCCGCCCGCTGAGCGCCGATGAGGAGCAGCAGGCGTTAGCGCAAGCAGGTGTGCTGGGTAAAGTACATCAAACCGCCGCGACGATTATCGACCAACAGCGCGAACTGATCGAGGCGACGTTCCCGCCGCTCAACCGCTGCCTGACCGGCTACGACTTGGCCCACCTGCGCGAAGATGGGCGGCTCAACCTGAATAGCCTGCTGTGCGGTTCGGAAGGCTCCCTGGGCTTTTTGAGCGAAGCCGTGCTCAACGTCTTGCCGATTCCCAAGCACTCTACGCTCGTCAACGTGCGCTATCCCAGCTTTATGGCTGCCTTGCGGGATGCCAAGGCGCTGATGACCGCCAGCGCATCGCCCACCTCCATTGAAACCATCGACGACACCGTGCTGCAACTGGCGATGGAAGACTTCGTTTGGGACAGCGTGGCGGAATTTTTCCCGGCGGGCAGCACGCCCATTCAGGGCATCAACCTGATCGAGTTCAACGACGATGACCCCGAACAGCTCGCAGCGCGTGTAACAGCGTTTACCCAGCACCTGAGCCAGGATGCCACCGTGGAGCGGCTAGGCTACACCCTGGCGGAAGGCCGCCCGCAGATTCAGAAAGTCTACGCCATGCGCAAACGCTCGGTAGGTCTGCTGGGTAACGTGCAGGGGGAGAAGCGTCCGCTGCCGTTCGTGGAGGACACCGCCGTTCCGCCGGAACATTTGGCCGACTTCATTACCGAGTTCCGCGCCGCGCTAGATGCACGCAAGCTCTCCTACGGCATGTTTGGCCATGTGGATGCGGGGGTGCTGCACGTGCGCCCGGCGCTGGATATGAAAGACCCCGCCCAGGAAGCGCTGATTCGCGAGATTTCTGACGAAGTCGCTGCGCTCACCCAGAAGTACGGCGGGCTGCTGTGGGGCGAACACGGTAAAGGCGTGCGCTCCGAGTACGGGCCGAAGTTTTTCGGTGAGCTTTACCCCTGCCTGCAGCAAGTCAAGGCGGCCTTCGATCCGCACAACCAGCTCAACCCCGGCAAGATCGCTTCACCTTCTGAAAGTATCACGTTGATCGCCAAAGAGAGCGACCCGGAACTGCTCACTGTCGACGGCGTGCCCATGCGCGGCCAGCTCGACCGCACCATTGACGAGCGGGCCTGGCAGGCCTATGACGCAGCGGTGTACTGCAACGGCAACGGCGCTTGCTACAACTACGATGTGGACGACCCCATGTGCCCCTCGTGGAAGGCCACCCGCGACCGCCGCCACTCCCCTAAAGGCCGCGCCAGCTTGATTCGTGAGTGGCTGCGCTTGCAGTCGCAAGCGGGCATCGACGTGGTGGAAGAGTCGCGCAAAAAGAAAGCCGAGCGCACCTGGGGCTTTATCAAAAGCTTCCCCAAGCGGGTGATGAACACTGTTAGCCGCCAGCAGCACCACGACTACTCCCATGAAGTCTACGACGCCATGGCGGGCTGCTTGGCGTGTAAGTCCTGCGCGGGCCAGTGTCCGATCAAAGTCAACGTACCGCAGTTCCGCTCACAGTTTTTAGAGGTGTATCACGGCCGCTATCTGCGCCCGCTACGCGACTACGTGATTGGCGGCACTGAATTTATGCTGCCTGCGTTAACCAAGATGGCTCCGCTGTATAACGCCGCCCTTGGCCAGCGCTGGGTAGAGCAACTCATGCAGAAAGGGCTCGGCATTAGCGACTCCCCCGCGCTATCTCGCGCTAGCGTGAAAAAGCAGCTGCGCGCCTGGGGCGTTGCGGAAGCCACGCCCACATCGCTTGCGCTACTCACCGAGCCGCAGCGGGCCAACAGCGTCGTGATTGTGCAAGACGCCTTCACCACCCACTTTGAAGCCAAGCTGGTGATGGATGTGGTAGAGCTACTATCGCGGCTAAACTTGCGCGTGTTCGTCATGCCGTTTTCCGCCAACGGCAAGCCGCTGCACGTACAGGGCTTTTTGGGTGCATTTGAGCGCACGGCAGAGAAGCAGGCCAAACGCCTTCGCGCGCTTAGTGAGTTCGAGGTGCCCATGGTAGGCATCGACCCAGCCATGACGCTGACCTACCGCCAGGAGTACGTTAAAGCGCTGGGCGGCGATAAGGTGCCGAACGTACTGATGCTGCAGGAGTGGCTAGCCACCCGCGTCAACACCCTCGCCCCCGGCCAGCTAACGCTCAAAGACCCAGGCTTTAAGCTGCTTTCCCACTGCACCGAAAAAACCAACGCGCCGGGCAGCCCGAAAGCGTGGCAGCAGGTGTTTGCGGCGTTTGGTTTAGAGCTTGAGCTGATGGCTACCGGTTGCTGCGGCATGTCCGGTACCTACGGCCATGAGACCCGTAACGTCGCTACCTCCAAAACAATCTACGCTCAGTCGTGGCAGCCCCAGGTCGAAGCAGAGGAGAACAGCGGTAAGCTACTGGCCACCGGCTACTCCTGCCGCAGTCAGGTGAAGCGCTACTCAGCGCAAACCCTGCCCCACCCGCTGCAAGCTCTGCTGACCAGTATCAAACAGGCCAGCCGCTAACGCGGCTGGCCTGCTGGGGCTTGCTGATATCCGTGTGGGCGTTTAGAAAAACAGCCGCTTGAGGGCCAAACCAGGGTCCTCTTCGCGCATAAACGCTTCACCGACCAAAAAGCCATTGACCTCGTGGTCACGCATTAGCTCTACGTCATCACGCGTGTGAATGCCTGACTCGGTGATCACGGTCACGCCTTCAGGGATACGCGGCAGCAGATCCAGAGTGGTATTCAGGCTGGTATCAAAAGTGTGTAGGTTGCGGTTGTTAATACCCACCAGCTTTAGGTTCAGCGCCAGGGCACGCTCTAGCTCCTCTGCATCGTGAACTTCCACCAGCACATCCATCCCCAATGCGTTGGCCTGCTGGTGCAGGTCGCGCAGCTGAGCGTCATTGAGCGCCGCCACAATTAATAGGATGCAGTCCGCACCGATGGCGCGCGCTTCAGTGACCTGATAACCGTGGGTGATAAAGTCTTTGCGGATCACCGGCAGGTCGCAGGCATCGCGAGCGGCAATTAGGTAATCCTCGTGGCCCTGGAAGAAGTCGGCATCAGTCAGCACGGAAAGGCACGCTGCGCCGCCCTGGGCGTAGCTTTTGGCAATATCCGCTGGGTGAAACTCTTCACGCATCACGCCTTTAGAGGGCGAGGCTTTTTTCACCTCGGCGATGACTGCCGCGTCGCCTGCCGCAATACGCTGATTCAATGCTTCAATAAAGCCACGGGGCGCACTCTGCTTCTCCGCTAGCGCTAGCAGATCCGCTTCAGATACTGCTTGCTGACGCTCAGCGACTTCCTGGTCTTTACGGGCCAAAATGCGCGTTAAAATAGTCGGCGTTGCCTGGTCACTCATTGGAAGTTTTACCCTTTAAAGACGCTAGTAAAGTGCGAAAGCTCTCTGAGCTTTTCAAGCGGTAGTTTGGAGGCCTGGGCATCCTGGGCCACCATCACGCCCTCTTTCAAGCTATCGGCCACGCCCGCGCAGTAGAGCGCCGCCCCGGCGTTGAGTGCCACCATATCTGCCGCCGCTCCTTCACCGCTAAGTGCGGCTTTCACCAAACGCAGGCTATCTTCCGCGCTGGATGCTTTAAGGGTGGCGAGGCTTTGGCGCTCGATGCCCAGGGATTCCGGCGTAATGGTGTACTGGGTAATCTCGCCATCTTTTAGCTCTGCCACCAGAGTGGGCGCTGCCAGAGAGATTTCATCCAGTCCATCTTCAGAATGCACCACCATGACATGGCGGCTACCCAGCTTGCGCAATACCTCGGCCATCAGCGGCACCAGCTCCGCAGAATACACGCCCAACACTTGATTGGGCGCGCTGGCGGGGTTGGTGAGCGGGCCAAGAATATTAAACAGCGTACGTACGCCCATTTCCCGCCGTGGCCCAATGGCATAGCGCATGGCGGGGTGGTGGTTAGGTGCGAACATAAAGCCAACGCCGACCTGCTCAATACAGCGCGCCACTTGTTCAGGCTTGAGGTCGAGATAGATGCCGGCAATATCGAATAAATCAGCGCTGCCAGAAGAAGAGGAGACGCTGCGATTGCCATGTTTAGCCACATGGGCACCGCCAGCGGCGGCCACAAAACTAGACGCCGTGGACACATTAAACAGGTTCGCGCCATCGCCGCCAGTACCGACGATATCCACCACGTTCTCGGTGTGTAGCTCGACGCGTTTCATTAAATCGCGCATCACCTGGGCGGCGGCGCTGATCTCTTCAGCGCTTTCGCCTTTCATGGCCAGCCCCACCAGCAGGCCGCCAATTTGCGCGTCGGAGGCTTCGCCGGTCATGATCTGGCGCATCAGTGCGTGCATCGCATTGAAAGAGAGGTCTTCGCGGCGCATCACCGCGTTAATTGCGTCTCGCATTTGCATGAGCAGGAAAGCCCCTAAAGCGTATGAATTTGGCGATCAGCCGCGTTGTAAAAAATTGGCCAATAACGCATGGCCCTGGCGCGTGAGTATCGACTCAGGGTGAAACTGTACCCCTTCCACATCAAGGGTACGATGACGAAAGCCCATGATCAGCCCGGGCGTTACGTCATCCTCGGCGGTCCAGGCGGTCACTTCTAGGCAGTCGGGCAGGCTCTCCTGCTCAACGACTAATGAGTGATAACGCGTCACTTCCAGCGGGTTTTCCAGCCCGCTGAACACGCCCTGCCCACGGTGCACCACGGCCGAGGTTTTACCGTGCATCACCTGGGTTGCCCGCACCACTTTGCCGCCGTACACCTGGCCGATGGCCTGATGCCCCAGGCAAACGCCCAAAATAGGCAGTTTGCCCGCAAAATGCTCGATGGCCGCTAGCGAAATGCCCGCTTCGTTGGGCGTACACGGGCCGGGCGAAATCACCAGATGGGTAGGCGCCAGGGCGCGCATCTGCTCCAGGGTAATCTCATCGTTGCGGTAGGTCACCACCTCGGCATTCAGTTCACTAAGGTACTGGACGATGTTAAACGTGAAGCTGTCGTAGTTATCCAGCATCAACACCCGTTGCACTGCCTGCGCTTGCGCCATCGCCCCGCTTACTCCATCACATAAATAAAACCGCACAGGCGAGATGATACCCCAACCCAGACGCTCCTTGCAGGGGCAGCGCGCGCTTAGTGGGGCTGCGGCACCGCTGCCCGCTCCAGTCGGCAGGCGGCGTACTTGAACTCGGGTATTTTGCCGTAGGGGTCCAGGGCCGGGTTGGTGAGCAGATTGGCGGCGGCCTCGGCATAGGCAAACGGCACAAACACCATCCCATCGGGGATTTTATCGTCCACTCGGGCGGTCAGCGTAATCGTTCCACGCCGCGTGGTTATGGTGAGCTTCTCGCCCGGTACTACCCCCAGACGGTTGAGCTCGCCCGGTGAGAGGCTGGCGACCGCTTCTGGCTCTAGGGCGTCGAGCACCTGAGCACGCCGCGTCATGGTACCCGTATGCCAATGCTCTAACTGGCGACCGGTGGTCAGTACCGTCGGGTACTCATCATCCACCGGCTCGTCCGGCGGTAGCGGGCGCGTGGGGGCGAATTTAGCCAGCCCGCCAGCGCGCGGAAAGGTGTCGCTAAAGACCACGTCCTGGCCGGGGGCATCCTCGGCTGGGCAGGGGTACGTGACGGAGTTCTCCCGCGCTAGCCGCTCCCAGCTAATGTGGTTGAACGAGTGCATTCCCTGCTGCATTTCGGCAAACACGTCTTGCGGGTGCTGATAGCGCCAGCCCAGCCCAAAGCGGTTAGCGATCTCTTGGATGATCCACCAGTCCGGCTTAGCTTCTCCTGGCAGCGGTAATGCCGCCCTGCCCAGCTGTACTTGGCGGTTAGTGTTGGTCACGGTGCCGTCTTTTTCGGGCCACGCAGAAGCAGGCAGAATCACGTCGGCGAACTGGGCAGTTTCAGTGATAAACAGATCCTGCACCACCAAATGCTCAAGCTTACCCAGCGCGGCGCGGGCGTGGGTAAGATCCGGGTCGGACATCGCTGGGTTTTCACCCACAATGTACATACCACGCACCTCGCCTGCGTGAATCGCATTCATCACTTCCACCACCGTTAGCCCAGGCTCATCGCTCAGCGGCGTGTTCCATAGCTCTTCAAACGCGGCACGCAGCTGGCTATCGCCCACAGGCTGGTAGTCCGGCAGCATCATAGGAATCAGCCCCGCATCCGAGGCACCCTGCACGTTATTTTGACCGCGCAGCGGGTGCAGGCCTGTGCCGGGGCGACCGGTGTGGCCGCAGGCCAGTGCCAACGAGATCAAACAGCGGGCATTATCGGTGCCGTGGGTGTGCTGAGAAATACCCATACCCCAGAAAATCATCGCTTTCTCGGCGTTGGCGTAGCGGCGCGCCACCTCACGAATAGTGTCGGGGGCTACGCCGCACAGCGCACTCATGGCGTCCGGTGTGCTGTGAGCCACGCTCTGCTTGAGCGCTTCAAAGCCTTCGGTGTGGGCGTCGATGTAGGCTTGGTTATACAGGCCTTCCGCGATGATCACGTGGAGCAGCGCGTTGAACAGCGATACATCCGCCCCCGGTGTAAAGCGCACACTCATGCTGGCGTAAGCGTCCAGCGACTGCCCGCGAGGGTCGAGAATGATGATCTCAGTACCCCGCTTGGCTGCCTGCTTGAAGAACGTCGCCGCCACGGGGTGATTCACCGCCGGGTTGCAGCCGGTAAGGATCACCACATCAGCCTCCAGCGCCTGCATAAACGAAGCGGTCACCGCGCCAGAGCCTAAGCACTCCATCAGCGCCGCAACGGAGCTGGCATGGCAAAGCCGCGTGCAGTGATCCACGTTATTGCTGCCAAAACCGGTACGCACCAACTTCTGGAACAGCCACGCCTCTTCGTTAGAGCATTTGGCGCTGCCAAAGCCCGCCAACGCTTTGGGGCCTTGCGCCTGTTTAATCGCCATTAGGCCGCCTGCCGCGATTTCCAGCGCTTCGTCCCAGCTGGCTTCGCGGAAGTGGCTAAATGGATTGGCAGGGTCAAAGGTAGAGTCGAGCGCCTTGGGAATCCCAGGTAAGCGTATCAGCGGCTTGGTCAGGCGTGTCGGGTGGCTCACGTAATCAAACCCAAATCGGCCTTTCACGCACAGGCGGTTCTGGTTAGCGGGGCCGTTGCGCCCTTCCACATAGGCCAGGGCATCGTCGTTAATATGGTACGTCAGCTGGCAGCCCACCCCGCAGTAGGGGCACACGGAATCCACCTGCCGCTGGCTTTGAGAATCGCCCTGACCTGCGGCATTGACCACGGTGGCGGGCATCAATGCGCCGGTGGGGCATGCTTGCACGCACTCGCCGCAGCCTACGCAGGTGCTCTGGCCCATCGGGTCGGCAAAATCAAATACCACGGTGGCGGCGGCGCCCCGCTGCGCCATGCCGATGACATCGTTACTCTGCACCTCGCGGCAGGCGCGCACGCATAGGTTGCAGGTAATGCAGGCGTCCAAGTTAACGTGCATCGCCGGGTGGCTGGTATCTGGCTGGCTCACCTTTGGCGCAGCCGCTGCATGGTTGACGGCTGCTTTACGGCGTGGCGGTAGCCACGACTTAACGGCCGCTTCGTCGACCGCTAACTGGTCGGCTACTTCCCAGAAGTGGCTGGAGCGGTCAGGGCTTTGGGCGCGGCTGGGCTGGTCGGCCATCAGCAGTTCCAATACCGTTTCACGCGCTTGTGTGGCACGGGGCGAGTGGGCGCTGTGTACCACCATGCCGGGTTTGGCCTCGCGGATACAGCTTGCCGCCAGCACGCGCTCGCCTTCCACTTCCACCATACAGGCCCGGCAGTTGCCGTCGGCGCGGTAGCCAGGGGCGTCTTTGAAACAGAGGTGGGGAATGCTCTCTCCAGCGCGCTTGGCCACCTGCCAAAGGGTTTCTCCGGGGTAGGCAGTGACTTCTTGATCATCCAATACAATAGTGAACGAAGCGGTCATGGTGCACTCCCTTCAGCGGCATCGCTGACAATAATCTGCTGTTGGGCGAGCGCAGGGCGGAAATCCTTGAGTAGCCCCAATACAGGATTTGGAGCCGCTTGCCCCAGGCCGCAAATCGAGGCGTCCTGCATCACTTGTGCCAGTCGAGTGAGCGCCTGCACATCCCATGTGGGTTGCTCTAGCAAGCTGAGCATTTTCTCGCTGCCTACCCGGCAAGGCGTACACTGCCCGCAGGATTCATCGGCAAAAAAAGCCAGCAGGTTGGTGGCCACCGCCTGAAGATTGTCTTGCTCAGAGAGCACGATAATCGCCGCTGACCCAATAAAACTGCCGTGCGCCTGCAGCGTGTCGAAATCCAGCGGCACATCGGCTTTACTGGCGGGCAGAATGCCACCCGAGGCGCCGCCGGGCAGATAAGCGACCAGCGTATGCCCTTCCGCCATGCCGCCTGCATACTCCTCTATCAACTCGCGCAGCGTGATGCCTGCTGGCGCCAAGTACACGCCGGGCTTGTTCACTCGCCCGGAGACAGAAAAACTGCGCAGGCCTCGTCGACCATTGCGCCCATGCCCAGCAAACCACTCAGCCCCTTTGTGCCAAATGGCAGGAATCCAATAAACGGTTTCAACGTTATTGACCAGCGTGGGGCGGCCCAACAGCCCCTGCTGGGCTACGTAAGGCGGGCGGTGGCGCGGCTTACCCGGTTTGCCCTCCAAGGATTCAATCAGCGCCGACTCCTCACCGCAGATATAAGCGCCCGCGCCCCGGCGCATGATGATGAATCCAGGCGCGACGATGCCCGACTGCTCAAGCTCTGCAATCGCTTCATGGAGCACACGGTGAAGGCCGGGGTATTCGTCGCGCAGATAGATATAGAGCGCCTCGGCCTCTATCGCCCAAGCGCTAATCAGCGCGCCCTCAAGAAACTGATGCGGCGCGCGCTCTAAATAGTAGCGGTCTTTAAACGTCCCCGGCTCGCCCTCATCAGCGTTAATCACGCAGTAGCGCGGCCCGGCGGCTTGGCGCACCGCCTGCCACTTTTTAAACGTAGGGAAGCCCGCGCCTCCCAAGCCTCGCAGGCCCGACGCTTCAAGCGCCTGCAGCACCTCATCAATGCTGATCTTACCGCTGCGCACATGGGCCAGTAACTGGGAACCGCCTGCCTGCTGATAGGCGTCAAGGCGCTGCCACAAAATCGCTTCAGGGTGAAAGTGGCCGGTATCCACCACGGCCTCGACGCCTTCTGCGGTGGCATACAGCACATGGTGATGGCCCACTTCTGCCACCGGCGCGGTATCGCAGCGGCCCATGCAGGGCGCACGGATCACCCGTACACAGTCAGGATCAACGCGGGCCTCTAATGCTTTGTGCAGCGCACTGGCCCCCGCTAATTGGCAGGAAAGAGAATCACAGACGCGAATTGTGGTATCCGGCGGGGGCGCTTGGTGGTCGTGCACCACATCGAAATGGGCATAGAACGTCGCCGTCTCGTACACCGCTGCCATGGGCAGGTTCATATAGGCTGCCAGGGCGCGCAGTTCCACAAGCGATAAGTGGCCGTGGGCATCCTGAATGGCGTGTAGATGCTCTATCAACAGGTCGCGACGCTTTAGGCTTGGCGTCTGGCGCTCATCGCCTAACAGGTCACGCAGCGCCGCCAGTGCGACAGGCGCTACATCACGCCCTTTAGGGTACCCGCGGCGGCGAGAGGACATACCATTTTGAGGGGTCATGACACGCTATCCAGAAAGCTGTTCAAAAGAGTGATTTAAAAAAAGCTACGCTTGTCAAAAGAGGACTAGGCTTAGGGCTAGGCGAACATAGATAGTAGCTATTTTGTCCACCATGTCGTTATTAAGCGGCATTTTTTTAAAGCATAGAGGTTAACAGGCGTGGGTGAAACCACTTCGTTTGCAGGAGTTGGCACTACGCTTTGCTCTAAAGCAAAGCGCGGCAATGGCTCTAGCAACAAAGCAGGACACTCTTTATGATTTGCCGTCATTTTAATAGGTTAGGAGCGTGGTATGGACAAGCGGGCACCCTGGATAATCACGCTCTTATTAGTGGCGACATTCATCACCCCCCAGGCATTCGCGGCCACTTCGATTAAAGTGATAGCGTCGTTTTCGGTCATCGAAGATTTAGTCAAGCGTGTCGCAGGCGATGATATCAGCATCACGACGATTGTACCGGAGGGCGATGATGTTCACCGCTGGGAGCTGACGCCCCCTAACGTACTTGCAGTGGAAGAGGCCGATATTGTGTTTTACAACGGCCACGGGCTAGAGCCATGGATCCGTCATGTAGAAGCGATGGCCAACGACACGCTAACGCTAATGGCTCTGGCCGAAAGCGCCAACTATGCGCCGCTGACGATTCCAGTGGGTCAGCATAAAGGCAATCCGGACCCCCATATGTGGATGGACCCCAAAGGAGCTGCCGCTTATATCGAGGTAATCACTCACACCCTAAGCGTACGCTATCCCGACAAAGCAGCCGCTTTTCAGGCTCGAGCGGTGCAAGCCAGGGAGGCGCTTACCCTACTCGACCAGCAGATACAAGAGCGCCTGGAGGGGATTCCGCAAACCAATCGTATACTCACTACCAGTGAAGCGGCTTTTGGCTATTTTGCCCACGCTTACGGCTTTGAGTATGCCGCGATTTGGGGCCTAGGCAGCGAGACACTGGGCAGCGCCCAGGCTATGGAAATCATGAGCAAACGCTTAACCGACAAACGTCCGCCCGCGCTGTTTTATGAAAGCACGACGCCCTATATCCATATGGATGCCCTAGCGCGAGAGGCTGGCCTTACGCTAGCAGGCCCGCTCTATGTGGATACGCTGAGTGATACCGATGGCCCCGCCTACAACTACCCGGCAATGCTGCGCCACAATGCCGAGCTGTTGCATGAAGCGCTGGGAGGTGCCAGGGCCGAGGAGTAGGCGCTAGCTAACCAGCTCGCGAAGCGATGCCACTATCAGATCCGGGTGGCTCTGCTCGATGGGGTCGCCGTGGTTATAGCCATATGGCAGTGCCACCGTCGTAAAGCCCGCCGCCTTACCCGCCGCGATATCATGACGAGAGTCCCCCACCATCACGCTCGCCGAGGGGGCAATATCCAGCGTATGGGCAACATGCAGAAGCGGCAACGGGCTGGGTTTTTTCTCGGCTAGCGAGTCGCCGCCCACGGTAGACGTGAACAGCGCCAGCACACCAAAGTGGCTTAAAATAGGCGCAATGAACCGCTCGGGTTTATTGGTAATCAAGGCCAGCACAAAACCCGCCTCATGCAGCGCATGAAGCGCTTCAGACGCGTCCGGGTAGAGTTTGGTTAATGCATTGGGCGCGGCCCCGTAATGGCGCATAAACGCTTCGTAGGCGTTTTGTTGCAACGCTGCCTCCGGTGCGGCGTTGAGTGCCCAGGACAGCGCTCGCTCTACCAGTACCTGTGCGCCGTTGCCCACCCAATCGCGCACCTGATCTTCACTCGGCTGCGCCAGCCCAACTTCTTGCAGCGCCCGCTGCACGCCAACGGCCAAATCGGGCACTGAGTCGATTAACGTGCCGTCTAAATCAAAGGCGATTAACCGCTTTGCTTGCAAAATGGTATGCACGCGTGGCCTCACTTATGTGCTTAGGCTGCTAGTTGGCAACAGTGTCGATTAATTTGATCATCTTACCTACTTAGCCCTTCGTCATACACCACATAAAGTTCTATGCTGTGGCTATATTTGCCAAGGAGAGAGTAATGGCCATTCCCCGAATTGTGATTGTGGGCGGCGGCGCGGGCGGGCTAGCCCTAGCCACCCGTCTTGGACACACGCTAGGTAAAAAAAAGCGCGCTGAGATTGTCCTGCTTGACCGCAACGCCACCCACGTATGGAAGCCGCTGCTGCATGAGCTAGCCACCGGGGTGCTAAACTCCAGCATGGATGAAGTGGATTATCGCGGGCACTCCTCAGCCCACTACTACCGCTACCAGCGCGGCTCGCTCAACGGTCTTGATCGGGAACAGAAGGTCATTCACCTGGCACCTATTGAAGATGAAGATGGCGTGGAGGTACTGCCCGCCCGCCAGCTCACTTATGACTATTTAGTACTGTCACTTGGCAGTATCTCGAATGATTTTGGTACCAAGGGGGTCGCAGAGCACTGCCATTTTATTGACTCTCCCCAGCAGGCCAAAGCCTTCCAGCGGGATATGATTAATACCTTCCTGCGCTATACCGACCCCAAGCTGCGTCAGAACACCCAGCTCACCATTGGGATTGTGGGTGGCGGTGCAACAGGGGTGGAGCTTTCTGCCGAACTGCTCGACGCCTCGCGCCTGCTCAATGCCTACGGCGTCACGGCGGTGGATCACCAAACCATTAGCGTGCATTTGATTGAAGCGGCACCGCGTCTGCTCCCCGGTTTATCTGAGCGCATCAGCCAAACCGTTCAGCAAGAGCTGGAGAGCATGGGGGTCACCGTACATGTGGGCACGGCAATTCAAGAAGCTCAGGAGTATCAGCTGGTCACAGGCGACGGTGAGGTGATCGAAACCGATCTCAACGTATGGGCCGCTGGCATTAAAGCGCCGCCGTTTCTTACTGAGCTGGGCTTAAGCACCAACAAGCGCAACCAGATCAACGTCAAGCAGACACTGCAGAGCGTAGACGACCCGCATATTTTTGCAATGGGCGACTGCGCTTGCTGCCCCCAAGGCGATAATGCAACGGTGCCGCCTCGCGCTCAGGCCGCCCATCAGCAGGCCAAGCTATTGGCTAAAAACCTGGAGCATTGCCTGGAGAAGAAGCCGCTGCGCGAATTTCACTATCGCGATCACGGCTCGCTTGTATCCCTGGCCCGTTACGACGCGGTAGGTAACCTCATGCGCAGCTCCGCCTCTCGCGGGCTTTTTCTGGAGGGCTGGCTGGCGCGCCAAGCCTATGCATCGCTCTACCGCATGCATCAACTCTCTATTCACGGTGCGCCAAAAACCGGGCTTGCATGGTTGGTGGATAAATTAAACCGCTACCTCAAACCACGCATGAAACTTCACTAAAGACATGCAAAGGGCGGGAGATCTACCCTAATACCATTCAGTTAAGCATAGTTAGCGGTCATGGGAGGGAGCTTCAGCTCGCGACGGGGGCTCTGCTAAGGCGCCTAGCGGCGCCATTCGCCCGCTAAAGCGGCCTCCCACTCAGGCTTACTCAGCATAACGGGTAGGTAAACCCGATAACTATCAGCGAACCTTGGCCAGCTCCGCGCGCATCTGCTGAATCACGCTGTCGTAGCCGTGGGGGTCGCTTGCCTGGTGGGCGTTAAAGATCGCTGAACCCGCTACAAAGGTATCGGCACCGGCGGCGGCGATATCCGCGATATTGTCGACTTTGACGCCACCATCAATCTCCAAGCGAATGGGCAAGCCCGAAGCGTCGATACGCGCACGTGCCTCACGCAGCTTGTTCAGCGTGCCGGGGATAAACGACTGGCCGCCAAAGCCGGGGTTGACGCTCATCAGCAGCACCATATCAACCTTATCCATCACGTAATCAAGATACGAAAGCGGCGTGGCCGGGTTAAACACCAGCCCCGCTTTACAACCACCATCACGAATCAGCTGCAGCGAACGATCAATATGCTCAGAGGCTTCGGGGTGGAAAGTGATGTAGCTGGCACCCGCCTCAATAAAATCGCTAATCATGCGATCCACCGGCTTCACCATCAGATGCACATCAATGGGTGCCGTCACGCCATGGTCGCGCAGCGCCTTACATACCATCGGCCCAATAGTCAGGTTCGGCACGTAATGGTTGTCCATAACGTCGAAATGAACCACATCGGCGCCGGCCGCCAGCACGTTATCAACCTCCTCGCCCAGCCGCGCAAAGTTAGCGGAGAGTATCGAAGGGGCAATCAAAAAATCCTGTGCAGCGCTCATGAAGGGGTCCTCAGGTAATAAAAATAAAGGGGCCATCTTACCAGAGCCACACACGAAGCCCTATTACACGTGACGGCCATGCAGCACGCTTGCCGTCAATGCATATCCTTAAACAGATATTTCCAAATAGAATATAAAACACGATTGTAATTCCACAATCCTAGGTTTAACCTTAGCGTCATCGCGACTAAATCGCCCCCAGAATCAAGGAGTCTATAATGACGCTACCCTCCTCTTTCCGCACCGGCCTTCGCCGTAGCCTACTGGCCGTTGCCGTTGGCACCGTCGTTTCTGGCATGACCTTCTCCAGCGCCGCCGTTGCTCAGGAGCGCGAGCTGCTGAACTCCTCCTATGACATCGCCCGCGAGCTGTTCGCCGCGATTAACCCGGAGTTCCAGGCGTGGTGGGAAGAGGAGCATGGCGAAGAGATCGCTATCAGCCAGTCCCACGGTGGCTCCTCTGCCCAGGCGCGCGCCATTATGCAGGGCCTACGTGCGGACGTAGTGACGTTTAACCAAGTCACCGACGTTCAAGCACTAGCCGATGCAGGCTTGGTGGCTGAGGATTGGCAGGATGCGTTTGAGAACAACGCTTCGCCCTACTACTCCACCACCGCTTTCCTGGTGCGCAAAGGCAACCCGAAAGGCATCGAAAGCTGGGATGACCTCGTTAAAGAAGACGTACAAATGGTCTTCCCGAACCCGAAAACCTCCGGTAACGGCCGCTACACGTACCTGGCTGCCTGGGGCTTCGCCGAGAATGAATTCGACGGCGATGAAGAGAAGATCCAAGACTTCATGCGCACCTTCCTGCGCAACGTAGCGGTGTTCGACACCGGCGGTCGCGGTGCCACAACCAGCTTTATCGAGCGCGGCATTGGCGACGTACTGATCAGCTTTGAGTCTGAAGTGAACAACATCCGCAGCGAATACGGCAGCGATGACTACGAAGTAATCGTCCCGCCGGTGAGCATTCTGGCGGAATTCCCGGTCGCGGTGGTGGGTGAAAACGCCGAACGTAACGGCAACAGCGACTTAGCCCAAAGCTACCTAGAGTATCTCTACAGCGAAGATGCCCAGCGTCAGTTGGCAGGCTTTAACTACCGTGTCCATAACGACACTGTGGTAGAAGAGTTTGCCGACCAGTTCCCCGACACCGAGCTATTTGAAGTCGAAACCGTGTTCGGCAGCTGGGAAGAAGCGATGGAGAACCACTTCGAAGGCGGTGCTCTGCTTGATCAACTGCAACGTCGTTAACGGAACCCCATGAGCCAATTAGCATTTTGGCGATCCGGCAGCACGCGCGTGCTGCCGGGTTTTGGCCTATCTATGGGTATCAGCGTGCTATTTATTTCGCTGGTACTGCTACTGCCCATTACCGGACTATTTGGCCAGCTTTCTGAACTGAGCCTGGCCGAGTACTTTGCCATCATCACCGAAGGTCGCGTCGTCGCCAGCTATATGGTCACCATCGGCGCGGCAGCCGTGGCGGCGCTGGTGAACGCAGTGTTTGGCCTACTGCTGGCATGGGTGCTGGTGCGCTATGAATTCCCTGGCAAACGCCTACTCGATGCTTTGATGGATCTGCCTTTTGCCCTGCCCACCGCCGTTGCGGGCATTACTCTGGCGACGCTCTATGCGGGCAATGGCTGGGTCGGCAACATCATCGAGCCCATGGGGCTTCAGGTCGCTTACACCTGGGTGGGGATTGCCCTGGCGATGGCCTTCACCAGTATTCCCTTTGTGGTGCGCACGGTGCAGCCGGTGCTGGAAGATTTGCCTGCCGAAGTGGACGAAGCCGCGATGTCCCTGGGCGCCACCGATGGCGTGGCGTTTCGCCGAGTGATTATGCCGCACCTTTGGCCAGCGCTCGTCACCGGCACCGGGCTTGCCTTCGTGCGCTCGCTGGGTGAGTTCGGGGCGATTATTTTTATCGCAGGCAATATGCCCTATGAAACCGAAATTACCGCGCTGATGATCTTCGTCAAACTGCAGGAGTATGACTACGCCGGGGCGTCTGCCATTGCCTCGGTGGTGCTGTTTGTCTCGCTGGCGCTGCTGCTCGCCATCAATATCTGGCAGGGCCGCTTTGTGCGTCGTCTGCATGGAGGTAAAGGATAATGCGCCGGATTGGTGATGCGCCTTTAGTGCGGCGCTTATTAATTGGCGCAGCCCTACTGCTGTCTGCGCTATTTCTGCTGCTGCCGCTGGTGGCTATTTTTGCTCAGGCGTTCTCCCAAGGTGTGGCGGTGTTTTGGGCGAACGTGAGCAATACGTTCACCCTACACGCCATTGGTCTCACGCTGGTCATCGCGTTAATGACCATCCCCATCTGCTTGGTGTTTGGCGTTGCGCTGGCATGGCTGGTGACGCGCTTTAGCTTCCCAGGGCGGCGCATTCTGCAAACGCTGATTGATATTCCGTTTGCCGTCTCCCCTGTCGTCGCTGGCTTAATTTATCTACTGCTGTATGGCCGCAACGGCTGGATTGGCGGATGGTTAGATAGCCACGATATTCAGCTGATGTTTGCCTGGCCGGGCATTTTGATGGTCACCATCTTCGTCACCTGCCCGTTTGTGGCGCGTGAATTAATCCCGCTTATGCAGGCCCAAGGCTCACGGGAAGAAGAAGCCGCCGTAACGCTGGGCGCTTCTGGCTGGACAACGTTTTGGAGGGTCACGCTGCCCAACATTCGCTGGGCACTGCTCTACGGCATCATCCTTACCAACGCCCGCGCGGTGGGTGAATTTGGCGCGGTCTCGGTTGTCTCAGGGGCCATTCGTGGGCAAACCAATACGCTACCGCTGCACCTTGAGCAGCTCTATCAGGATTACAACGCCGTGGGTGCGTTTGCGAGCGCCGCCCTGCTGGCCCTGATTGCCCTGTTAACTCTTGCGGCCAAGGCAGGCCTTGAATGGCGCGCATCGCGCCGGGAGGCATACACATGAGTATTCGCTTACAGAATATTGCCAAGCACTTTGCCAACACCCAGGCGCTTGAGCCCATCAACCTGGACATTCACGAAGGTGAATTGGTGGGCTTGCTAGGTCCTTCCGGTTCGGGAAAAACCACCCTGCTGCGTATCATTGCTGGCCTAGAGAACGCCGACCGCTCTCCGCAGCCCGGCAAGATTCTATTTGGCGACCGCGATGTCACCAACGTGCATGTGCGCGACCGCCGCATCGGCTTTGTTTTTCAGCACTACGCCCTGTTTCGCCATATGAGCGTTTATGACAACGTGGCGTTTGGCCTTACGGTGATGCCGAAAAAGCGCCGCCCCTCCAACGGTGAAATTCGGGCGCGAGTCTTCAGGCTCCTTGAGATGGTGCAGCTACAGCACTTAGCCAACCGCTTGCCTGCCCAGCTCTCGGGTGGGCAACAGCAGCGCGTATCGCTGGCTCGCGCACTTGCTGTAGAGCCTGACGTCCTGCTGCTAGACGAGCCGTTTGGCGCCCTGGATGCCAAGGTTCGCCAAGACCTTCGCCGCTGGCTGCGCCGCCTGCACGACGAATTGAACTTTACCAGTGTGTTCGTCACCCACGACCAGGAAGAAGCGCTGGAGCTTTCTGACCGTGTGGTGGTGATGAGTAACGGCCGTATCGAGCAAATCGACACGCCGGATACGCTCTACCGCGCACCGAAGAACCGCTTTGTATTTGAGTTTTTGGGTGATGTGAACCACCTAGAGGGCCGCGTTCGCGATGGCGTGCTGACCTGCGGCGATGCGCACCTCAACGTGGACTTACCCGATGGCGATGAAGAGCTGCTGCTGCGCCCCCATGAGGTGCGCCTGGCGGAAGAACCCAGCGCTGAAAGCCACCTGCCGGTGACGATTACCGCTATCTCCCCGGTCGGTGCCGAAGTACGCGTAGAGCTAGAGGCCGACTGGCTGGCAAAACCGTGGCTAGCCACCGTTCGCCACGCCGATTTCGAGCGACTGCACATGCGCCGGGGGCAGCGCTTGTTTGCTCACCCGCGCCAGTGGCATCGCTTTAAAGAAGACGCTAAAACACCTGAGCAGCAGGCACGAGTGGCTTAGGGACTGCTAGCGCGGCAGGCTAGCACAACGCTATACTGCCGCGATTATTGCAATGCCTTGTTTCTTAACGCTTTGCTTTTTAATACCTTGTTGCGACAGGTATGTTTATCGTTTAACCACAATGATTGCGGAGAGTTTTATGCGTCGGCGTCACTTTTTACGCGCGTCTGGTGCGTTGTTAACCACCCTATTGCTGGCAGGCTGTGCAAGTCCTCAATACCTACAGCTAAACCCCACCCGTAGCGCTAACGTGCCGCAAACCGGCTCGGGTCAGCAAGTGACCGTGGTGGCCGTCGACGCCCGGCCGAGTGAAGTCATTGGTACGCGCACGGGCGGCAACATGTCGACGGCGCAGATTATAGTAAGCAGCCATGAATTGATTCCGCGCCTACAGGCCGAAGCGGAGCGTGCCGCACGCGATATGGGGTTTACCCCTACCCGCGAAGCCGCCCAAGGCCGCCCCAGCCTGACTCTGGAACTTGCCAGCTTGCACTATGGCCGTGGCGACAGCGGGCAGCCGCTAATTGATGAAGCGCGCATTGAAGGGGTTTTCCGGGCCATCGCGCAGAACCAGGGCACGACGTATACCGGGACATATACGTCACGTCGCACCCAAGGTTATGCGCTTAAACCGGGTGAAGATGCCAATACGCGGATGTTGAACGACTTGCTTAGCGATGGCCTAAACCGGGCATTCAGCGACCCAGAGCTGGGTCGGCTTCTCGCCCGTTAAGGGGGATAATTAAACCCGTGGCCCGCGCCGCTCAAGCGCCCAGATGCTTTCACTTCGGCCACGGGCATCGGCGGGCAGGTGCGCTAACCGCTCTATGCGGAAATTGGGCGCCATCAGGCGCTCAATTTCCTCATCCGGCACGCTAAATGGCGGCCCGGCATCGCCATCGGCGTGGGTTAACCCCACCAGCAGCCCTTTCGCTCCCGGTGGCACCAACTGAGCCAAGTGGAAAGCGTAGCGTTCGCGGGTAGCCGGTGGCAGCGCAATCAGCGATGCACGATCGTAAAAAGCCTCCACTTCAGCCGCCTGCTGAATATGCAGGTGAAAGAAGTCACCGCACCAGAGCTCGATGTTACCCTGCCGGCACACCTCAAAGCCTGCCTGAGTATAACGAGAGATACCGCCACTACGCTGGGCCAAAAATTGCTCGATAGCCTCCGGGGCAAGCTCTATGCCCAACACCGGGTGCCCTTGGTCCGCGAGCCAGCGCATATCTAAGCTCTTCCCACATAGCGGCACCAACACCTTGGCTCCAGAGGGCACGCCTAGCGTTGGCCAATACTTCAACAGTGCCGGGTGGGTCTCCTCCAGGTGAAAGCCTATCCGTCCCTCTTGCCAACGCTGCCGCCAGGAATTCTCCATGGACATGCCCTCTTACTATCCTAAAAACCTAACTGTTTAGAACCAGCGGTCACGCTTTTTACGACGGCGCGGCAAGTGCGGCACAATCAGCCCCACCAGCAGGCCAGCGCCCGCCACACCGCCACCGTACATAAAGTAGCGCATCAGCAAGTCTTCCTCTTGAGTGTCCAGACGTGCCTGCAGCGCTCGCACCTGTTGGCGTGACTGCTCTGCCTCGTTATCCAGCTCAAGGTTCCTCGCTTCCAGGTCTGCGATGCGCTGCTCGCGAACATCAAGCGTGGCGGTCATGGAAGAGACCCGCTGCTCCCAGGTATCGTTGATACCGTCAAGCTCTTGGGTCAGCTCTTCCACCTGGGCCTGCAGCTCGGGCAATTGCTGACGAGCACTAGGCGTTTGCTGAAGCTCATTGCTCAAAACCCACACCGTATCGCCGCTATTGCTGCGCACCCGGGTGTAATCACCGCTGGTTTCCAGCACTTCCACCTGCTCGCCTGCATTGAGCGTTCCCACAATGCGATAACCATCTGTCGGCCCACTGCGCACGTAGGTACTTAGCTCATCGCTGACCCAGGCTTGGTTATCGGATTGAGCGAATGCCGCTTGGCTGCTCATGCTTAGCAGCACGCCAACTGCGGCGGCATAACAATTACTGCGAAATTTATCTACTTGCATGACGTCATGTCCTGATCATAAAAACGCGCATGGCCGACGAAGCCACCGCGCGTATCGCTCAAAGCGTTGCGCGTGTCTAAAGCGCTTACCCTTCCCCGCGGGGCGGTAACGGGAAGGGACGAGGAAACTCTGCGACGCGAGCATCACTTTTCACGGCCTTCAGGGGGCCTTCACGCTCTACCTCATCAATCCGCACAATGGCGTTAAGAGGCAGGTAACTACGCTTCACACCCTCAAAGGTTCGCTGCAGTTTTTCCGCTCCTGGATCCACCACCACTCGCGACGCATCGTCAAAGACAAACTCCTCGACTTCAATAAAGCCCCAGAGTTCGCTCTGAAAGATCTCTCTGACGTATAAATCCCAAATTTCACCCTGCTGGTGAACCACCACACGGTAGATCGGCTTGGCCGCCATCTTGGCCTAATCCTCTTGCCACTTGAAGGTAACGTTACCGCGCCTAGCCTACCATACTCCGGGGTTGCCCCTTTAGCAGACATCATCGAAAACGGCGCTTTCCTTATTTGACAGCCTCACAGGCCACTAATTAGCCGGTGGTAGCGCCTATTGTGTATGGTACCCACTGGGGCTTGATCTACTTTAAAGGTGAGGACGCGCATACCATCCGTGATCTTTTAAAACGCCAAGAGGATCTCGACTTCTATGTATAATCCCCGCTACGGCAAGGGTAAGGAGTCTATGTGACAAACCACCAAGAGGTCTCTTCACCTGAAGATGCCAAGCTCAACGAGCTAGCACGTCCGGCAACGGCGAGCGCTTTGGCGAAGCCTCTCTGCCATTTGAGCAGTTCACTTCGCGGCTCTATATCTACCACTACGCCCCTCTAGAAAGAGGCGAGCTGGCCACGGTGACCGATGAAGAACTAGAGCGCGTTAAGGGCTTTCTGCACCGTAGCTGGGGAGCCACACGCTTCCCCTACTGAGCTGCAGGCCGACTAATGGCCCCAGTAATACGGGGCCTCCCAAACACTACAGATACGACCAAGATGATACGACTCGATCAATTACTGGTCAGCCAAGGACTGGCCAGTTCTCGTACCCGTGCCCAACGGCTGATCAAAAACGGGCGCGTTTTTTTAAGCGACGGCACCTTGCTGAGCAAACCCTCTGAAAAATGGCCGACCAATGCCCCACTCCGCGTGGAGGAGGACCCAGAAGAGCGCTACGCCTCACGCGCAGGGCTAAAGCTAGAAGGCGTTCTACAGGCGTTAGCCATGCGCTTAGAGGATAAAGGCGTGCTGGATATTGGCCAGTCCACAGGCGGGTTTACTGACTGCGCGCTGCAATTTGGCGCACGCCATGTAGTAGGCGTGGAAGTCGGCCACGACCAGCTTGCCAGCCACTTACGCAGCGACCCACGAGTAACCTGCCTGGAAGGACTCAATGCCCGTCATATGAGCACCTCAGAGGCACTTTTGAGCACGCTTGCCGAACGGCCGATTGATCTTGCGGTGATGGATGTATCGTTTATTTCACAGACGCTGATTCTGCATGAGATTGCCGCCCTACTGCCGCCTAGCGGGCAGCTGCTTTCGCTGGTAAAACCACAGTTTGAGCTAGACCCCGGTGCGCTGGATAAACGCGGCGTCGTGCGAGAACCTCGTCGCTACGCAGAGGTGGAACAAAAAATACGCACCGCCTGCGAGCAGTGCGGCCTCGTCATCAGTCACTGGCAAGAGAGCCCGATTACCGGCAGCGACGGCAATCGGGAGTTTCTTCTTCTCGCCAGCAAGCCCTAGCGGTTAGCTCAACGAAGCAGGCGGGAGGGTCAGCTTGGACTGCACTTTCACCGACTCCCCTTGCTCAGGATGCAGCCAAACATCGAGCTGTTCAAAGGCGATCTTCACTCCCGCCTCCTTGAACAGCTCATCCACCCGGCAATTCACCTCATCGGCCGCAAACAGGCGGTCTAACAAGTCATTGACGAAAATACGCAGTTCGAAATTGAGGCTGTGAGGGCCGTAACTTAGGCAGAACACCTGCGGCTCCGGGTCATCCAATACGCGTGCGTTCTCATCGGCAGCCTGACGTAACAGTCTATGCACGAGTGGTAAATCCGAACCGTGGGAGACGCCGTAGGTGAGCACCACGCGGGTCACGTTATCGGAGAGCGACCAGTTGATCAGTTGGTCGGTCACGAACGTTTTGTTGGGAATGATGATCTC
Organism: Vreelandella sp. L-25; assembly: GCF_056857535.1. Taxonomy (NCBI): domain Bacteria; kingdom Pseudomonadati; phylum Pseudomonadota; class Gammaproteobacteria; order Oceanospirillales; family Halomonadaceae; genus Vreelandella; species Vreelandella sp. L-25. The sequence continues at coordinate 14,488 of NZ_JBSXNH010000027.1, read as the reverse complement.
TTTGCGGTCGAAGTCGGTCACCGTGGTCGCCCGAATGCGAATCCGGCTGACCGTGCCGTGAAGGTTCCCTAGCGTAATGGTGTCGCCGATACGAATGGGGCGCTCGAACAGAATGATCAATCCCGAAATGAAGTTGGCAAAGATCTCTTGCAAGCCAAACCCCAAACCCACACTCAGCGCCGCCACCAGCCACTGCAGCTTGTCCCAAGAGACCCCCAAGGTCGCCAGCGACATAACGATCCCGGTGCCTACGATGGTGTAAGAGAGCAGTGAGCTAATCGCATAAGCGCTGCCCTGCTTGAGCGCCAAGCGAGAGAGCACCATGACTTCGAGTAGTCCTGGCAGGTTCCTCGCCATGATGAACGTGACAGCCACTACCAGCAGCGCCGTAAAAAAATCCGAAATGGAGAGAGCATCATCGACCAGATCGCCTTCGCCCGCGTCCCAAAGCGATACCTGGTCCAAGTAACCCAATACCGAGAGCAGATCCGACCACACCAAATAGAGCAGCGCACTGAAACCAATCAGCAGAATCAGCTTGGAGAGCCGCAGCGACTGAGCGTTGATCTTTTCCATATCCAGCGGCGGCTCTTCGACTACCTCGAGCCCGCCTTCAGCACCCTCTTGTACTTGCGCACGGCGGCGGGCTAACGCACGACGATAAGCTAACCGACGGGCGGCCACTGCCAAACTGCGCACCACCGTCGCCTCAACAACCACCCAAAGCCCCAATAAATAGAGCGTAATGGCAAAGCGTGCCACTAATCTGAGCGCCGTATACTCATATCCCCATGCCACTAACCCAAGCAGCACCAAGGGCACAGCCGCCATCGCCAGACCCAATATCAGCCTAAAAAGCCGCACACCAAAAATCGGCACATGGGCAAGAATAAGCTGCGCCAGCCACCAGGCCATCGCAAGCAGCCCGCTCATGAACAGCGCCATCGCCACCGGGCGCTGAGCCAGCGGTGTTTCCATCTGCTCGGACATGGCCGCAATGGCCACGACCGGTACCAGCGCCATGCCCAGCCCAATCAACAAGCGACGCAGCCGCGCGTTGTACGCCGGTGACCAGGTAAAGTGACGCTCGGCGACGCCGTCGGGCACCAGCAGTCGCCGCCCAAGGGCTACCACAAACCAGCTCAAACCAAGCTGCAGCAGCGCAGGCGCTAACCCCAGCGCAAGGCCACCCTCCGCCGTGTGCAGGGCAACGCCCGCACCCGCCAGTGCTAACGGCCCGGGTAGCGCTAGCAGCGCATTGAGCAACACCGCTTTGGGGGTGTGTAGCTGGGTATCGCTTTTCAAACGACCAATTTGTGAATGAATCAGCGCTAGTCGCTTTTTGATACGCCCGCGCAGCGCAATCAATACCACGCTCAGCAACAGCAGCGGCGCGCCTACTAGCATATCCCAAGAGAGCCCCCGCCAGCGGGTAGGCAGTACCGCGCGCCACTCCCCTTCATGCCACTCCTGCGTGAGATAACTGGGCAGTTGACGTAGCCAGTTCACATCCAACGGGCGGCTGTTGGCCACCCAAAACAGCTGCTCATCAATGGTGGCGCGCAGATCATGAGTAGTGGAGAGCAGCTGCTGATGATTGAGCTGTAGCTCGATGGCTGAACTCAACAGGCTGCCGTAGGCCTGCTCGAGTTGCTCCACCAGCTCACGGCGGGACTGATAAAGCCGCGTCAACGAGTCCACCAGCCCTGGAGTTACCTCGACCCCCGCCTCTTCAAGGCGCTGGGCAGCCAACCGCTCCCCTTGGCGGAGCTGGTCGCGCTGGCGAATAAGATCGAACTGTTTCAAGCGCAGGTCGGCAATCTCATCCTGCAAATCGCGCCGGGGCACTACGGCAGGCAGCGACTGGCGCTGCTCGCGGAGAATACGAGAGAGCAACTGGCTGCCGCGAATGGCTTCCATCTGCTCATTGAGGCTGCGCTGCAGCTGGCGAACATGCTCTAACTGACGCTGCGCCTCGATGTTTTCACGCACAATGCCATTGGCACGGTCCGTCGCCCGCAGCAGCTCCAGGCTTAGCGTTTGATTGACCTGCTGAGCATTCAGCACGACGGGATGACCTTCCGCGATGAGCGGGTCATTTTTGGCGGCGTCGGCGATGGCCTGCTCAGACTGAAGGCGTCGCTGGCGGTCGATCACGCCCTGCAGCAGGCTAAGCTGCTGCTCTTGCTGATCGATCTGCAGGGCCAGCAGGTCACGGCGCTGTTGAGCCAGTTCACGCAGGCGGCTGTTGGCACTTAATTCACGCTGATTCAGGCTGACCTCTTGCTCTGCCAGCACTCGCTCTAAGCGCCACTGGATGAGCTGTGCATCCTCGCGAGCCGAAAGCTGACGATCCGCCAGCAGCGCAGCCCGAGTATCATGCTCACGGCGTAGCGTTTCCGCGCGCTGTAGCGCATCGGAAATGGCCTGCTGTGCCCGTTCGGGTAGCGTCTGAGCAGCTAACAGCTGGGAGTTCACCTCTGCCATCTGGCTCTGCAGTTGCTGCAGCTCCATCACAGCATCAGCCTGCTCGGCTTCTAATACCTCTAACGGCATATCACTGAGGTGATTGACCGAAAGCTGTTGGCTCTCCTCTTCGGCATCATTAAGCTCGCGCTCTAAACGCAGCAATAACTCTGGTGCCTGATTCACCCGCTGCTCTAACGCCTGCTGGCGCTCTTCGATGGCCTTGAGGCGCTCATAGGCCTGCAGTGCTGCGGTCAGCGCCGCCTGGTCACGCTTTTGGTCGGCGGTTAATTCGGCATCTAGCGACTCAATGGCCGCCAAGCGCTCAGTTAGCTCTGCTTCAGGAGGGACGCGCTCAACCGCAATAGTTTGAGCGGTTGCGGGACTGGCCAGCATCGCTACCATGTATAGGCAGCAAATGACGGCTTTCATGGCATTTCTCACCACGTTACTTATGCCTCATTGACATGTAAGCCCGCCGAATCGGGCAAGATTCCCATTGTCGGGGGTTAGCAGTCGTTGCGCAATCCAGTTAGCTAGCGGGATATCGACAGTTGACTTGTACGAGCGGCATGTATAGAAACGACGCTGGCACCTCTTTCCTTATTCCTTAATTTGTGAGCCACGTTGATGGTTATCCAAAAACTGTTGTTAACCGGCCTAGTGGTGGTGGTAAGTGCTGATATGCTCAGCCAGAGCGCCCAGGCCGACACCCAAGAAGAGATTGAAGCGCGTATTCGTGCACTGAATACCGAGCTTTATCAACTGCGCCAGCAACTGCAGCAAATTGACTCACCTGAGGAAGCAGCCCAAGGCGTTCCTCCCAAGCAGTTGCCGGAAGAAGTTGCTCTGGAGGACCTGAGTGATCGTCGCCAGTGGGAGCAGGAGTCGTCGCGTAACCCGTTTTCCATCACCACCCACCGTACCAATTACCTGTTTCCGGTGAGCTATAACACTAACCAGGACGCCAACAACTTTCGTGAAGTGACCGATGCGTCCGGGCCTAACAATAACGAAGTGAAGTTCCAGTTCAGCGCCAAGTTCAATCTGGCGGAAGACATCTTTGGCAACGTTGGCGACGTCTATTTTGCCTACACTCAGCGAAGCTGGTGGCAGGCCTACAACACTGACGCCTCCTCCCCTTTCCGGGAAACCAACTACGAGCCCGAGGTGTTCATCGACTTCGACAGCGCCTGGAGCGCTCTGGGCTGGGTGAATACGCGCAACCGCATCGCCTTCAACCACCAATCCAATGGCCGTTCGGACCCGCTGTCACGGAGCTGGAACCGTGTGTACCTGGAAAGCACCTTGCAGCGCGGCGACTGGGCACTGACTCTGGCGCCGCACTGGCGCGTGCCGGAGTCGGATGGTGACGACAACAACCCGGATATCGAGCGTTTTGTCGGCTATGGGGATATTCGTCTTGCCAAGCGTTTACAAAATAACCATGAATTCGCGGGGCAACTGCGTGGCAATCCAAGCACGGGTAACTACGGCACCCAGGTTGACTATAGTTGGCCAGCGTTTAACGGTGTGCGCGCCCATGTACAGTACTACTATGGCTACGGTGAAAGCATGATTGATTACGATAATCGCGTGCACCGTTTAAGCCTTGGTTTTAGTCTTAACCCACTATTTAGCGCCACCGGGCTGAACCGTTAAACGACAAGGGTTGTCTATCAGGTGGCGGCTGCTATGCTGAAGTCGTCACTCATTTACTCGTCAAAGGAAGACATCATGGCAAAACGTAATACAGATACCTCCGCACGCGCTGACCAGTTGAAAGAAGACCTGCGTCACCTCAGCGAAACAGTCGAAGAGCTGGTGAACGCAACCTCCAAAGACGCCAGCAGCGAAATGCGCGATCTGCGTGAGCGTGCCGAGCGACGTTTAAAAGATACTCGTACTCGCCTAGAAGCCCGCGGAGAACGTTTCTACGAAGACACCCGCGAAACGCTCTCCGAACAGGCAGCGTGTTGTGACCGTTATGTCCATGAAAACCCCTGGACCAGCATCGGTATTGGCGCCGCTGCTGGCCTTGTCGTTGGTATGCTGCTCGGGCGTCGCTAATGGCTTTGGGTCCCACCCAACGCGTCTTTTCTGCCGCCAAACGCCTGCTGAAATCACTGGTAGCCAACAGTGAGACCCGCCTGCGTTTGGCGGTTTTGGAACTAGAGGAAGAGCGCGCGCGTTTACTGGTTTTGCTGTTACTTGCGGGTGCCAGTCTACTGCTCCTGCTATTAGGCGTTGCCACGCTTACGGCGCTGGTGGTGGTTCTCTTCTGGGATACTTATCGATTAACGGCAATTAGCGTCAGTGCTGGTGTGCTCATCGCGTTAAGCATACTGCTAGCGGTGATTGCTATGCGTCAGGCCAAGCGCCATACACTGCTAAAAGAGACGTTAAAGCAGCTTGCCGCCGACCGTGCACTGCTGGAGGTGAATGAGGATGACCCGTCACGATAGCGTCGTTAAACCACTCAGTCGCGCAGAGCGCAAGGCGGCGCTGCTCGCCGAACTGGAGCAGCAGCGTATCGACATACTGGTCGATAGCGACACGCTGCTACATGCCTCTTCCCCGCTGGAACGTCATTGGAAAAGCGTCAAACTGCCGCTTTACGCCATTGGCGGCATTGCTGCGTTACGCATTGCACGTCATCCAGGCGGTGCCATGGTGCTAGGTCGTAAGGCACTGGCAGGTTACATGCTCTTTCGAAAGCTGAAGCTCCTTGCCAAAGTGGCGACATAATCGTCCGTTGACCGCTACGCCTGCGACAAGGATTATCCGACAAGCCGCTGCGGCTCACTTACCACAGCGGCTTGTTTAATGCGTGTCGATGACACCTAACACGCTTGTCCACAGGCCACACCGCTTGCCCAGGCCCACTGAAAGTTATAACCGCCTAGTTGGCCCGTCACATCCAGCACTTCCCCAATAAAGCGCAGTTGAGGTAGATCCTTTACTTCAAAGGTTTTGGATGAAATGGCGTCGGTGCTGACACCCCCCATCGTCACCTCGGCCGTGCGCCACCCTTCGGTGCCTGCTGGTTTTAGCTGCCACTGATTTAGCCGCTGGGCCCAAGCTTCGAGCGCTTCGTTGCTGTATTGCGCCAGCGGGCTGGCCAAGTGAGAGTCGGGATACCACTCCAGCAGCGCTTGGGCAAAGCGTTTGGGGAAACGCTCGCCTAGCCAGGTCGACAGCAGCCGCTTAGGGGTTTCCTGGCGCGCATGGCGCAAAGCGTCAGCCGCGTCTTCGCCCGGCAAGAGGTCGATGGAGATTGCGCTACCCGGCTCCCATACGCTGGAAATTTGTAGCATAGAAGGGCCGGATAGCCCTCGATGGGTAAACAGCATCGGCTCGACAAAGCGCTTCTCTTTGCAGCTCACTGCCGTGGGCACGCTAACGCCAGAAAGCCCCGCCGCCCGCTCTTTCCAGCTATCGCTTAGGGTAAATGGCACTAGGCCGGGGCGCGTGGGCAGCACCTCTAAGCCAAACTGGCGGGCAATATCGTACCCAAAGCCGGTCGCCCCCATGGTAGGAATGGAAAGCCCTCCGGTCGCCACGACCACCACCCCTGCATCAATCGTGCCCAGAGACGTGGCCAACCGCATGCCCTCGCCCTGCCGCTCCAGCCGAGAAACGGATGTGCTCAGTTTAATCTCCGCCCCGGCCCACTCACACTCGGCCAAGAGTACCCGCACAATCTCTTTGGCGGAATCTGCGCAAAATAGCTGCCCTGGCGCTTTTTCCACATACTCAACGCCATGGGTTTCTACCAGCGATACAAAGTGTTCTGGGCGATAACGTTTTAATGCAGAAATGCAAAAATAAGGATTTTCAGAGTAAAAGTGTCCAGGCGCTGTATCAAGATTGGTAAAGTTACAGCGGCCTCCCCCAGACATAAGAATCTTTTTACCCGCTTTGTTCGCATGGTCGACCACCAAAACGCGTCGCCCGGCATAGCCAGCCTGTGCCGCGCACATTAAACCAGCGGCACCTGCGCCAATGACTACGACGTCGTAGACCATAACTGAGGCTCCCAGAGTGAAAAGGCGGGCATTTTAACAGGTAAGAAGCGCCAAACTACTGTACATTTTAAAAACTCATGTATAAGAAATGCACAAGATACTACCTATTCGCCTCAACATTCGCCCCAACAATGTTGCAGGTAATGACTTACTATCATCGCCGATTGCGGAATATTTCAATAATACTGAGACACTTATGATCGCTTTTAAACGCTCCTTTTGCTGCCTCGTGCTACTCCTTGGATGGGCTTCTATTGCCAGCGCACAATCAAAGCCGCCTGTGATTGGTTATTACGTTGAGACAGAGACCTGGTCCGACCCGCTGGAAGCACTAGGCACCTTACGTGCTGATGAAAGCGTGACCTTATCGGCCACCGTAACCGACACCATTGCAGAGATTAACTTCGATGATGGCGAGCAGGTAGAGCGCGGTCGTTTACTGGTTCGTTTGGAAGACGCCGAAGAGCAAGCACTGCTAAGAGCCGCCCAGGCCATTACCGATGAGCGGCGAAACGCTTCTGACCGCGCTTCGCAGCTGCAGCAGCGCAACTTAGCGGCTAGAGCAGACGTAGAAGACACTCAATCCCAGCTGCGCCAAGCACAAGCCGATGCCCAAGCCCTGGAAGCTAGACTGGAAAATTACCGAATACACGCGCCGTTTAGCGGCCGCGTAGGATTTCGTGACGTCAGTGTGGGCACCCTCGTCACCCCCGGCATGGCGTTGGTGACGCTAGATAAGCTAGATGTAATGAAACTCGATTTTACCGTACCAGCGGTATTTTTGGGGCGGCTATCCGCCGGGTTAAGTCTTAGTGCCACCACGGCGGCGTACCCAGACGAGGTATTTCGCGGCGACGTTGCCAGCATTGGCACAAGGATTGACCCGGTATCCCGTAGCGTTAGCGTGCGTGCCGAGTTGACCAATCCTGATTTAAAGCTGCGCCCTGGCATGCTGATGGAAGTCATCGTGCAGCAGCGCGTACGCGATGCGTTAGTGCTGCCTGAAGCCGCGATTCAGCCTAGCGGCAACCGCCACTTTGTGATGGTGATTCAACAGCAGGAGAATGCGCCACGCTTAGAGCGCCGAGAAGTAGCTATCGGCGAGCGCCGCAGCGGGGAAGTAGAAGTACTAGAAGGCATTAGCGAAGGCGATTTGGTGGTGATTCATGGTCTGCAGCTAGCCCGTGAGGGTCAAGAAGTTCGCCTGCTAGGCGTTGCCGACGACAGCACGGACATTCGCTCGCTGCTGGAGGCTGATCGCTAATGCGTTTATCCGATATTTCCGTTCAGCGGCCAGTGCTGGCCATGGTAATTGCCGCACTGATTATTGCTTTTGGCTTGCTGGCCCTTAACCGCTTGCCGCTGCAAGAGTACCCCACGGTTGACCCGCCTATTGTCAGTATTGATACCCGCTACCCCGGTGCCTCGGCCAGCGTGGTAGAAACACGCATTACCCAAGTATTAGAAGACCGCATTGCCGGGGTGGAGGGCATCGAGCTGATCACCTCCCAAAGCGAGGATGGCCGCTCGCGGATCGAGATCGAGTTCGCCATCACTATGGATATCAACGCTGCGGCGAACGATATCCGCGACCGCATTTCAGGCGCACTGCGCAACCTGCCGGACGACGCCGACAATCCTGAAGTCACTAAAGCCGACAGCAGCGAAGAGATTGTTGTTTGGCTAAGCCTATCGGGGGCGGACTACTCGATTGCCGAACTCACCGACTACGCCAACCGCTTTCTCGTCGATAGCCTTTCAGTACAGCCGGGCGTTGCCCGAGTACGCGTGGGCGGCGGCCAGGATTACGCCATGCGTGTATGGCTGGACCGTAACGCATTAGCAGCCCGTGGCCTCACCGTGGGCGATGTGGAGGACGCTCTACGTGCTGAAAACGTCGAGCTGCCTGCGGGTTCTATCGAATCCGATGACCGCCAGTTTATTGTCCGCTTGCCGCGCAGTTTCGCCACTGCTGAAGACTTTCAAGGCTTAGCGCTTGCCCAAAGCAATAACGGCTATCTAGTGCGCTTATCGGATGTCGCCCGGGTGGAAGTAGGCTCTGTGGAAGACCGCTCCGTTTTCCGAGCCAACGGCGTGCCTATGGTGGGGCTGGGGATGATCATGCAGTCCACCGCCAACGTGATTGAGCTTTCTGAGGCAGTGCAAGAAGAGCTTGGGCGGCTACAAGGCACCCTGCCCGAGGGGATGTCGCTCACGCTGAACTATGATGCCTCGGTGTTCGTTTCCGGTGCTATTGAACAGGTAGTCATGACCCTCTTTATCGCCATGGGACTCGTAGTGGTGGTCATCTTTCTGTTCCTGGGCAATCTTCGCACTACCCTTGTCCCCGCCGTCACAGTGCCGATTGCCGTCATCGGTGCATTTACAGCACTGGCAGCCATGAATTTTTCCATCAACTTGCTGACGCTGCTCGCACTGGTGCTGGCCATCGGGCTGATTGTTGATGATGCCATTGTCGTGCTCGAAAATATCAACCGACGCATGCACGACTATGGCGAGACGCCGCTAGTCGCCGCCTTTCGCGGCACGCGGCAAATCGCCTTTGCGGTGATCGCCACCACCCTAGTGTTAGTCGCCGTCTTTGTGCCACTGAGCATGCTGCAAGGCGATATTGGTCGGCTGTTCTCGGAGTTCGCCCTCACCATGGCAGCAGCAGTGGTCGTCTCTACCCTGCTCGCATTGACCCTAACGCCCATGATGGCGTCTAAAATCCTCAAGCCCGGCATGCACGATAGCCGCATTGGAAAAGGCGTGCAGTGGCTGCTGGATGGCACCAAACGCCGCTACCAGCGAGCCTTAGAAGCCGTACTAACGGCCAAATGGCTGGTCGTGGCCCTGTTTGCCCTACTCATTGCCGGAACGGCGTGGCTCGCCACAGCGCTGCCCAATGAATACACTCCGCAAGAAGATCGCGGTAACTTTATCGTGCTGGTCAACGGCCCGGAAGGAGCCACGTTCGACTACATGATGGACTACATGGATGAGATCGAAGTGCGGCTCACCCCCTTTGTAGAGAGCGGCGAGCTTGAGCGCGTGGTGGTTCGTGCCCCGCGTGGCTTCGGTAATATCGAAAACTTCAACAGCGGCTTTATCATCGTCAATATGGCGGACTGGGGCAGCCGTCGCAGCGCCTGGGAGATTATGGCCGATGTGCGCCAGCAGCTCAGCTCGCTCCCTGGCGTCCAAGCCTTCCCGGTGATGCGCCAGGGCTTTGGTCAGCGCACTCAGAAGCCGGTGCAGTTTGTGTTGGGCGGCGGCACTTACGAAGACCTAGCCCGCTGGCGTGACCGGCTGATTAATCATGTGCGGGAAAACAACCCACGTTTGACGGCCATCGAGAGCAACTACGACGAAACCCAGCCGCAGCTGCGGGTCGATATCGATTACGAGCGTGCCGCCTCGCTAGGTGTGACCGTGACCGAGATTGGCCGCACGCTGGAAGTGCTGCTGGGTGGCCGTAACGTTACCCGCTATGTGGACGACGGCGAAGAGTACGATGTGATTGTGGAAGGCGACCGTAGTCGCCAAAACAGCCCGCGCGCGCTGGATAACATTCAGGTGCGCTCAGCACGCACAGGGGAGCTCATTCCGCTGGCAAGCCTGGTCACGCTGTCTGATTTTGCCGGCGCCAGCACGCTGAACCGCTTTGACCGCGTGCGCGCCATTACCATTGAAGCGAACCTCGCCGATGGCTACCCGCTGGGCGAAGCGCTGGCATACCTGCAAGACACCGCCGATACCATTCTGCCGGAAGAAGTACAAACTAACGTGGCGGGACCATCCCGGGATTTCCAGCAGGCGAGCGGTGCGACGATGTTCCTGCTGGTGCTGGGTGCCGTGGTGGTATTCCTGGTACTGGCCGCCCAGTTCGAAAGCCTCATCCACCCGTTTGTGATTATGCTCACGGTGCCGCTAGCCATGAGCGGAGCGCTGCTTGCACTGCTGCTCAGCGGTCAGTCGCTGAATATATATAGCCAGGTGGGCTTGGTACTGCTGATTGGTTTGGCGGCCAAAAACGGCATTCTCATTGTCGAATTCGCTAACCAGTTGCGGGATGAAGGGCAGGCATTTCGCTCAGCGCTGATTGAGGCCTCGGTGACCCGCCTACGCCCCATCTTGATGACCGCCGTGACCACCATGGCCGGTGCTATTCCGCTGATTATCTCCAGCGGGCCAGGGGCGGAGTCGCGCTTGGTGATCGGCACGGTGATTATGGCCGGTGTCGGCGCCGCTACCGTCTTCACACTGTTTGTGGTGCCCGTGGCGTACGACCTGCTGGCCCGCCACTCTGGCTCGCCTGGAGCAGTGAAGCGCCAGCTCGAAGAGGAGATCGCCAACGCGCCTACGGCTCAACATACGCCGCTTGATACGCCAGAGCGATAACGCATCCCCAAAAACACTAAGGGCGCCAACGAGGCGCCCTTAGTGTTTAAACGTCACAACGGCTGTACTTATTCGCAATCGCCGATACGCTCACCTTCAATCACGGTGTTCATAGTCAGCTCACCCATGGGAGACTGAGTCAGAATATCCACAGTGCCTTCAATTTGCTCGCCCATAAAGCGCATTTCGCCGTCGATGGTCGCTTCGCCACCCTCAGCGCGGCATACCATGCTGTAGGAGAGGCCGTCGGCACTCATATCCTGGTTGAGCAGTTCGCAGCCCTCTTCCTCTTCAATAAAACCAAAATCAGCACCCTCTAGCTCTTCCTGGGTAATGCACTGACGCTCGGTTTCCGTTTGATCGGGAATCTGCATATCGCCGCTGACGCTAGTCACGCTGACAAACTCCCACTCGCCGGGCGTAACATTAGGTGTTTCCGCCTGGGCAACCATCGGGAAGGCCGCTAAGGCCGCAACTGCCATGTACCGTTTCATCATCGCTTTTATCTCGCTAGGTGGTTCGGGAAAACTCGTCATTATCCTACCTGATTCGTTGATCAGGTGCCTGCTTGCAAACAGCACTGCTACACTAAGCTGTCAATGACATTGAGTGTAACGCTGAAAAGGGCAACAACCATGCACGACGACGCACTAATTAATCATGATTTCCACTGCCCTTACTGTGATACGCCACTCACCTTTGTGATCGATACCTCTCAGGGTAGCCACGACACCTGGGAAGATTGCCATCAGTGCTGCGCGCCCATCCAGCTACAGGTCATTGTGTCACCAATGACCGGAGAGCTAGACGCCGTCATCACTGGACGTGACGACGACGTGCTGTAGCGTTGGATTAAAAAGCTTAAACCCCCTCCCCTTGCTGTATCACTGACTGGCGCTTGGCCTCGCTGCGGCGCATGAAGTACCACGCCAGAAGTGTCGCCAACGATACGGTCAGAATAATCAGCGTCGCCAGCGCGTTGATCTTCGGCGACACGCCCATCCGCACCGAGGAAAACACCACCATCGGTAGCGTATTGGCCCCCGGCCCAGAGACAAAGCTGGCAATCACCAAGTCATCCAACGACAGCGTAAAGGCCAGCAGCCAGCCTGCAGCGAGGGCGGGTGCAATGACCGGTAGCGTGACGAAGAAGAAGGTTTTGACCGGCGGAGAGCCTAAATCCATCGCCGCCTCTTCAATAGAGCGGTCCACTTCCCGCAACCTAGCCGCCACCACCACCGCCACGTAGGCGCTACAGAACGTAGTGTGGGCAATCCAAATAGTGGCCATGCCACGGTCGGCGGGCCAGCCGATCAGCTGCGCCATTTGCACAAATAGCAGTAGCAGCGAAAGGCCGGTAATCACTTCCGGCATCACCAGCGGCGCGGTCACCATGCTGGAGAGCGCCGTTTTGCCGCGAAAGTGGCCGTAGCGCGTCATGACGAAGGCAGCGACCGTGCCTAGGCACACCGCCATACTGGCGGCAAAGAAAGCAATCTCCAGGCTGGTCCAAACCGCTGAGAGAATCTGCTGGTCACGGAACAGCTCGCCGTACCACTGGGTGGAAAATCCGGCCCATACCGTCACTAAGCGGGATTCGTTGAACGAATAAACCACCAGCACGACCATGGGCAGATAGAGAAACAGCAAACCCAACACCAGCATCACGGTGGTAAAACTTGGGCGTCGACGCGATCTCATCATTCTTCAAGCTCCCGTGACTGGTAACGGTGAAACCACACAATGGGGACAAGCAACAGCAGCAGCATGACCATGGCGAGCGCTGACGCGACCGGCCAGTCGCGGTTAAGGAAGAACTCTTCCCACAGCACCTTACCAATCATCAAGGTATCCGGGCCGCCCAGTAGCTCAGGAATCACAAACTCCCCAACCGCAGGAATAAACACCAGCATTGAGCCTGCGATAATGCCCCCCATCGAGAGCGGCAGCGTCACCTTTAAAAAGGTATTGAGCTTACGCGACCCAAGATCCGAGGCCGCTTCCAGCAGCGAGTTATCCAAACGCGTCAGGTGGGCATACAACGGCAGTACCATAAACGGTAGGTAGGCGTAGACAATGCCCACAATTACCGAAAACTGGGTATTCATCATCCGCAGCGGTGAATCAATCACCCCCAACCCCATCAATAGGTTATTGATTAGGCCACTATTGCTAAGAATACCCATCCAGGCGTATACCCGAATCAGAAACGAGGTCCACGACGGTAGCATGACCAACAGCAGTAGAATCAGCTGCAAGCGCCCTGGGGCACGGGCCATGGCGTAGGCCATCGGATAGCCAATCAGCAAACACACCACTGTCGCCACAAATGCGGTTTTAATCGACCCCCAGTACGCGGCGACATAGAGCGAATCCGACAACAAAAACAGATAGTTGCCTAGGTTCAAAAAGATGTTCAGCGTTTGATCGGCATACTCTACCAGCGGCCCGTAGGGAGGAATGGCAATGGCCGATTCAGAAAGGCTGATCTTAAGCACCAGCGCAAAGGGCAGTAGGAAAAATAGCGTCAGCCACACCAGCGGGAACGCAATCACGGCGCGTCGGCCTAAATGCAACCGCTTGATAAAGCCTGCAATGCGAGATGGCATCATAATGGGCAATCTCCTGTCAGCCACCTGGGCATTAGCGGTTCAGCACGATAGCGCTATGATTTTCCCAATAAACGTACACGCTATCCTCCCAGGTTGGACGGTCGCCGCGCCGCTCGGTGTTGGCCATGCTCACTTTAATCATCTGCCCGGAAGCAGTGCGCACGTAGTAAAGTGAATAGCCGCCCAAGTAGGCGATATCATCCACCTTGCCCGCTTCCCAGTTGTACTCTGACGACGGCTGCTCACGGGTTAGCCAGATTTTCTCAGGGCGCAGCGCCGCCCACACCCGGCGGTCTACTGCCTGGGTGGTAATGCCGTGGTCGATATAGATCGGCCGTGAGAGCGCAGGTGACTCAATGCGGCAGTGGTCAGCGGCGTCCTCAATGATCTCACCCTCAAACAAGTTCACTGTACCGACGAACTCGGCCACCATCCGGCTGGCAGGGCTTTCATAAATATCCACCGGCGAGCCAACCTGCTCAATCCAGCCATCCGCCATGATCGCCACACGGTCGGCCATGGTCATGGCCTCTTCCTGGTCGTGGGTCACCATGATGCAGGTCACACCCACCTGCTCAATGATCTCGACCACTTCCAGCTGCATTTCGGTGCGCAGCTTTTTATCCAGCGCGCCCATGGGCTCATCGAGCAGCAGCAGCTTGGGCCGTTTGGCAAGCGAGCGCGCCAAGGCGACCCGCTGGCGCTGACCGCCAGAAAGCTGGTGGGGTTTACGCTTAGCGAAGCGCTCCATATGCACCAGTTTGAGCATCTGGGCAACCCGCGCTTCAATTTCAGCTTTAGGCAGCTTGTCCTGCTTTAATCCAAAGGCAATATTCTGGAGTTATTGTCAAATCTGGTGTATGAGCATCAGGCGGCGTCTCTGCCGGATTGATCATCCACCCGTTCTCCATCCCGAAACTGAACGTTATTCACGACCAGCTTCAGTTGGTTAAACCCCTTGATCCGCTTCCAGCGTTT
>NZ_JBSXNH010000026.1:0-2166 GCF_056857535.1 Vreelandella sp. L-25 | reverse complement strand
CAACGGCTGTTTGCTCAAGGCCGAAGTGTTTTCTACCCCCTCTGGAGAAGAGCGCCAGACGCCGAGGCACGAATACCAGACTTGTTCACCTCCTCAGGAGGACTATGCCGATGACACGCCGGAAAATGGGGAGACCCTAGTGTTGTCCCATATTGATACCTCTTATCATATCGAACGAACTGAGAAGCCAAAAAAACACATCGGGCTTTACTTTATCAACAGTATGCTTATGTAGCTGATGATTTGTGGGTAATTGCAAGGTTGGTGGAGCGCTTACCTTGTTTTTGCGCGGCTCAGAATAGAGGCTGTTTTGTGCCGAATTTGCGGCGGTTTTTGTTTTTTAAACTGCATAAAAATAATTGATTTTATTGAATAAATTTATTTTTTTGTTTAATTCTAGTGTCGTGTTTTTGAATTTCTCAGTCTGAAGGCATAAAATAACTATCGTCATTGTCCAGCTATGGAGGCGTTGCATGACCGCTCAAACGCTTGGGTCACGCATTCGTGACAAAATTCGCAAAAGTCGGCGGATGGTTTTTCTACGTGATGATTTCGCTGCACTGGGTGGTTATGACCAAGTAGGCCGGGTGCTTCGGCAATTGGAGGTGCAGGGACGATTAGTGCGTATTGGTAAAGGCCTATACGCCAAAGCGCGCCCAAACCGTATTACAGGCAAACCAATGCTTGCAGCGCCCGGTGGCTTTGACCAAGCAGCCAAAGAGGCATTAAACCGCTTAGGAGTACAGTGGGAGCCAGCCAGTGCAGAAAAAGCTTATCAGGCGGGGCGCACACAAATTCCAGCGCGAGTGGTGGTCAGAGTCAAGGGCCCGTTTCATCGCCAGATTGCCTACGGTAAATATCGCTTAGGTATCGAGCAAGTTTCTGTATGAACATTGATTCTGGAATGTTTCCCGATGTGGCGGATGCGCTGGGAATCGACAGCCCCGCTATTGTCGAAAAAGATGTCTATGCCGTTCAGTTATTGAGTCTACTTTCAACGCTGCGCTCGGAGGCGTTTGAGCTGGTATTCGCAGGGGGTACCAGCCTAGCCAAAGCCCACCACAAGCTTTTCCGTATGTCCGAAGATATTGATATCAAGCTTGTTGCTCGCGATGGGGTAGCAACGGGCATGTCTAGAACGGCTCTAAAGGCAGAACGAAAAGCGATGCTGTCCGAAATAGAAACAGTTATCAGCCGCTCTCCGATCCTAGGGCTTGATCCCAATGCTGGAATCGTCAAGCGTAACGAGTACCGGTATGCGGAGTTTACCGTTCGCTATCCCCGTACCCAGGGCAGCATCTCTGCGCTTCGACCTGACTTGAAGCTAGACGTTGCAGCATCAGAACTTTATGAGCCCGCCGTGGCTTGTTCTGTCAGTTCCTTGTACGCCGATGTTCTTAAACTACCCCCAGAGGTAGCTTCTTTTACGGTGGTTAGCCTACCCGCCACAATTAGCGAGAAGCTGGTGGCATTGCTACGTCGCACAGCCCACGTGAATCGTGATCCTTCCCGAAAAGACGACGAAACGCTGGTGAGGCACGTCTACGATCTTCACATGGCGACAGCTGGCGGATATGACATGGCTGCATTACGCCCGCTGGTACAGGCAGTAATACAGACGGACGTGTCTCAGTTCGGCAACCAGCATACACAATTTGTCACTAGCCCAGCAGATGAGCTGCTCTATGGCCTAGGGTGCTTACAGACCAACCCCATCCATCAGGATCGCTACGAGCGTTTTATCGGCCCGCTGGTTTATCACGATGAGCCCGCGTCCTGGGATGAAGCTTTACAAACAGTGAACGAATTGGCTCAACGTCTGCTGACGTAAGGTAGGGCTGAGCGCTAAAGTCTGTTTTTCCACTACTGCGCGAGGTGCGCTTGTCAGGTTACACCCTGATTCACTGTCTGAGCCGCTTTATGCGGCTTGCTATGTAGTGACCCTCGTCTTGCTGCAGCGGTGGCAATTTGGTTGCCAACTGGTTGCCATTTGGCTGCTCACAGGGTGAAAACCATGTGAGTAATGTAAGTGCTTAATCTAATATTTTCGTGTATTATCGATGCAAGGATCTCGGGCACGGATGGAACCATGGCAAGAAGGCGCTTTATTGCTCCACTTTCTGACTCTGAACAGCAGACGCTGACCTCTGCTTATCAAGATGGTGA
>NZ_JBSXNH010000025.1:0-28196 GCF_056857535.1 Vreelandella sp. L-25 | reverse complement strand
ATAAGTCTCCAACCTGACAGTCAAAGTATCGGCATAGCGCTTCCACCGCTTCAAGCTCGATGCGGCTGGCTGATTCGTGATAGAGCCTCGTAATCGTTCCTCGATTAATGCCCGTTTCACGTGCCACATCGACAATCTTCAACTTTCTTTCTCCCATGATCCGAGATAGGTGGCACTTAATCATAATGTCTCTCTATAAATTTATTTGATCTTCTATAGGTCAAAAATTGTTGCAATAGGTCTTTTATGGGCTATTATGTTCTTCAGGAGGTCATAAGGGCTTTTTGATGCGCTTAATGATCTTCAAGACAATATCATAAGGAGAGCAAAAATGTCTTATTGTTACCTCACTACAGCCGAGCTAGCGGAGCGCATCAAGTATGACGCACGCACCATCCGTGAACGTTTAAAAGATGACGTGCTGCTGGAAGGTATTCATTACATTCGCCCATTTGGCGGCCGCAAGATTTTGTATCTTTGGGAGCCCATTGAGCGCGATATGCAGCTGCACTCGAAAGAAGAAAGTCTTGGCGTACCAATGGCGGGTGGAGGTGTTTGCTATGGGTAAGGTACGTGTTCGTGAGAAAACGAATAAGCTCTTCTTCGACTTTCGCTATTTAGGCAAACGCTGCCGTGAGCAAACGACACTAGATAACACAACGGCGAATCGCAAAAAGCTAGAGCGGATTCTGGAGAAGATTGAGGCGGAGATTACGCTGGGTTCGTTTGATTATGGTCGCTACTTCCCAGATAGCCCGCGTGCCAAGACGTTAAGCAAGCGTGCGCTAACGGCGGTGGGTGGCTATCACGCGACGCCGCTGCTGTGCCAGTTCGCTGAAACGTGGTTTGCAGAGAAAGAGATCGAATGGCGCGAGTCGCAGATCGTCACGGTGCAAGGCTGTTTAGATCGCCATATCTTGCCCGCGTTAGGGCATAAGGAAGTCGGCAGCATCACTCGTGCAGAAATTCTTGAGTTCCGGGCGTCACTCGCCAAAGTAAATACCCGGAGCGGCAAGAAACTCTCTGCTAGCCGTATCAACCACATCATGACGCCATTGCGCATGATGTTGAATGAAGCCGCCGACCGCTATGAGTTTAGCTCACCGTACCGCGGGATTAAATCGCTCAATGTGCCACGCACTGATGTGGAGCCGTTTACGCTTGAGGAAGTGCAGCAGATCATACAGCGCGTGCGCGAAGACTTTCGTCAGTACTACACCGTGCGTTTCTTCACCGGTATGCGTACTGGCGAGATCGACGGCTTGGTTTGGGAGAACGTGGATTTTGGCCGTCGCCAGATTTTAGTCCACCAAGCACTGGTGCGTGGCCAGATAGTGCCGACGAAAACCGATGGCTCCTTCCGCTCTATCGACATGTCACAACCCGTCTTTGATGCGCTGAAGGCGCAGTTTGAGGTAACGGGTAAAACAGGACTGGTATTTACCACTCGTAAGGGCACTGCTGTATCTCACGTTAATGTAACGAAACGGGTGTGGTATCCCTTGTTGGAGGAGCTAGGGCTGCGTAAGCGCCGTCCTTATCAAACTCGCCACACTGCTGCCACTCTTTGGCTGGCGGCAGGCGAGAGTCCTGAATGGATTGCCCGCCAGATGGGCCATACCACCACGGAAATGTTGTTCCGTGTGTACTCACGCTTTGTGCCTAATTTAACGCGTCAAGACGGCTCTGCGTTTGAGCGCATGCTGAACCAGAAGCGTGCCTAGGAGAAAACGATGAAACCGATCGATACGCCAACAAAGCGCCGTGACAACATCGAAGATACCCTGCACGTGATGGCAGCACTGCAATCTCAACAACGCCTTGAACGCCGCTTGGCAGAAGCGCTCGCTGCCGCCACCAGCTTAGCGCCTGGCTGTGCTTTGGTGGTGTGGCTGGGAGATGGGCAAGAGCGCACTAACCTAGATGCGTTAGCAACTTGGGTAGGCCGCACGCTTAAACAGCTAGGGCTTGATGCCAATCGCCAAGCCATTCCACGTTTGCTTGCAGAGCTAGAGCGCACCTTATGGGCATGGGAGGATCAAGCATGGCAGTAACATCGCAAACGGCCACTCAAAAGGCAGACCGTCAGTTTGAAGGGGAGTTGTATGTCGCCGGCGTCGAAGGGGCCGGAACGGTTGATGCAGCATGAAGTCTGGTCGCTGTACTTAATCGGCACTAAAGGAAATTTACGCGCCTTTCTAACCGACCGTCATGTAACAAAAGAAGGGGCTCCTAAAATGGGCCAGCGGCTCAAGGTGACAGTGCGTTGGGCTAACTTCGCCAGTCAAAAGCTGTGCTTCATCACTCGTTATGTAGTGTTGGTCGATTAAAAGTAGAGTAGTCCACATTTCCCACCCGTCAGTTTACCCCCACCCCTTTTAACAAGGGCGGTGGGGGTAATGGGTTATATGCTGCGGTGTTTATATCATGTTGGCTTTCTATAAATGATGAGCAGCAAACTGCTTCTCAAGGCAACTGTAAAGATTAGACGTATATTCGACAAAGGATACTATGCTGTTCAAAGTGCGTAGCATTAAAGGCAGGTATTTTGCAATATAACTTAGGCACGCTTAACATTATGATAATTTTAAAGTATAATTTGCTGGTTTTAGGGTTTTGACGTGCACATATCAATATTTCAACATAACTGATATTTGCTGTTGTGCTTTTTGCTAAACCGACTTTTCAGACAGAACTTAGCATGGGCCAGCAGCTTCAATTAACAGTGCGTTGGGCTAACTTCGCCAGTCAAAAACTGTGTTTTATTACTGGTTGTGCTCCCCCCTTAGTGGCTAGTTCTTGTGCTATATCATAAAACTTCTCCCACCCTATTTTACCTAGTTAGTGGAGGACGTTGCTGTCTTACAGGTCGTTAGAACCAACATTAAAGCCATATACTAACATCGTCATAAATACGGCAAACCGAAATGCCTCCCATAGAGGCTGTTGATTATCTGAGTAATGACCTCGCGTGATTTTTAAATGGGCATTTCCGTACCAGTACCTTGTGCGGCCAGAGGGGGAGGAGGTGGGTACAAGGTCAATGCGTTTGTGAGGAATGCCAGTAGCGTCAGACCAATATTTTTTTATTGATTTTTTTTTGCTTCCTTCTTTGACTTCAACAAGTAGGTAAGTGTGCTTCATACAGCGCAATGGCCGAAGAAGTCCCAGTACTGCATTTATAGCTTCCGCATGCGGAAGAGTGATATGCCCCGTGCTTCGCTGCATAGAGTAAAAAAAATATTGTGTACCTGCTTCAGCAGCTACTACGTGCTGTGGACACCACTCCGTTAGTATGTGAAAAAACTTTCCTGCTTCTCGTAAGACGTTCGGCTTTAAGGGTGGAGCCATGCAGCTATTCAGCTCAGGCATATAGATACTCCGAGATGCGTTGTGATCTCTTTGTTCAATGTCTTTATAGCGGCTAAATACTGGATTGTTTCGAAAAGTTTTTGTTGACATTAGGTACTTGCCACATTTTTGCCAGCGGCTAAGATCTTCAGGATTGAGAAAGAAACGTTTTGCAGATTGTGCAATGGCTTCTCCCAAGGTCATACCGTGATGCTCTAGCTGTTCGATTAGCCGCAAGCATTGATATATCACCGTGACTGCAGGGAAATTGCTGCTTTTTTTAAGTATGGTGTCCAGTGGGTTCTGGATAGGAGCATGGTAAGGCTTATACGGTGCCTTGATAAGAGGGGAGATATTAAACTCACACCATTGATTTTGTAGGTGCTTCAATAAGTCACTGGCGCGGGTAGGGTTTTGAAGCCCGCGCCGATTTCGCCAACTGGTAAGCGCTGTTTTAGAGGGTATTTTAAGTAATACAAGTTGCTGATGTGTCGTTAGAGGCACATCAAATCGTTGGCTAAGTAGTTTTCCAAGGGCCCAGTCTAGCAAGTGGCTATATGAACTCAGTGTTTCATCCGGACTGGCATGTCCTGCCCACAGTGCAAGCAGCCATAAGCGCTTACGAGAGGGACGGTGTTGGGGAGGGAGTCCTGCTAACTTAGACAGATCGACATCCTCATTGGGCATAGCTATATGGCCGTTATCATCCGTTGACCACGTGCTTTCCAATAGTGCATTTGGCTTGCTCTCTAGTAGACGTAGCAACGTGAAACTGATGAAACTGTGGCGTAGATGGTGATAACGAAGGCTCTTATCACCGCTAACGGTTTTGAGGGCAATTTGAATCGGTCGAAAAAGCATGCTGTCTTCTAACAATGAGGAGCCTTCTCCATCCCGGCAAAACAATAGCTGCTTGTCGGCGGTACGCGTCATGGCTTGGTTGCGGCGCTCTTGTACCCAATCAATCAAGAATTCCCGTTCTTCTGGCATCAATAGCCATAGTGGTAGACGTCGTGTAGCTGAATAGCTTTTGCCACTGTGAAATGAGTTCGCACGTACGATGACTTCCCCTGATATGCCAGTTTGATCAGTTAGATAAGCAATGTCGTGTATTAGCAGTGAAGCGCATTCACTTCGGCGAAGCCCTAACCGATAACCGAGTATTAGTGCCAGTATCTGCATAATTTTGAATGGTCGATCCTGCTCTGATGAAATAATCATCTCGATCGCTCGGCAATATTCTGCAGGCGTAATAATGTTCACGTCAACGCGATGCTGTTGTTGCTGATCTGCTTCAAGTTCAATGGGCGGTATAGCATAGGCGCTGGTGAGGTAATGATGAAAATCACGCAAACGATTTTGCGTTCTAATGCGGCTGGCTGACGATTTAGAAGCATTTAGCACAGTTTCATAAAGCTTTTCCCATTCACCGACACTGGTAACTTCTAATTCACCCATCATGTGTTCGTGAATGATGAGTGGTTTTGCGATATTCGAAAGATAAGTGGAGATTGTACTGATGGTTAGTCTGGATTTGACACGCCCACCTTTGCGGATCAACGCTATACACCAGTTTGCTAACAGTGTAATCATGACGCCGTTTTGCTCGGTTTTGGCCAGTAATGAGCCAATGTTAGCGATTACTTTCGCTTTTCCTGTTTTTTTTGCTAGTGAAACGGATAAACATGCCTGTAGCTTTCTCAGTTGCTTCAACTGGTCTGGATATGCCCCGTCACGGTCAGGAAATACGTTAAAGGTATGCAGGGTTTCATCCTCTTCAGCAGTTTTAATAGGTTTGAAAGACACTACTTGTCGATTGGTAAAACGGTGCCATACGCTTGGTGGAAGCGACAATGATGAGTCTTCTTGGCTTGAGTAGTAGTTAAATAAGGGTAGTAATTCTAGTGATGCTGACGTCTTGGCAATGGAAAGGAGCGCCGGTAGCTTCACTTTAGCTAGCTCTCTGGATAGGCGTTGGGTATAATAGAGTAAGCATTCTATGGCGCTGTCAGGCACGGGCCAATTGCGGCCGCATTGCTGGTGATAATTCAGTAATAATAACTGGCTTATAGGGCTCAAGAATAGACGCCTGTATTGGTGTTGCTGTTCGTATTCCAAGCTATTATCAGGTAAGTCATTAAATGCGACTGAAGCCTGTGTGATTTTATTTCTACTATTGTTCTTAACGGCATGATGTTCTTTTTTCAGTGTTAAATAGGCAGTGTCCTTCTCAAATGCTATGCCATCAACCATAGCTATAGGAACCTGCTTTAACCACTCTTTATTGAGCAACGCGCCTTCACGAACCAGCTGAAATAAAAAACGCCCCGCCAGCCATGTTTTTAATTCATCCTGATGAAGGCTGATGGGGGGCAATAATTGATCGTGACTGTTTACAGCGGTATCCCAGCTGTGTAGTTGACTAAAAGAGTCAGTCGTTACTTGCGGCGATTTGCGTGGTAGCGTGACCATAGGGCTTGGAATACTTACTTTCCAATCCAGTTCTCGCGTTCCACGCTCCAATCCTTTCACTAAAAAATTATGCTGTTGGCGTAGCTTTTGTGGGCTTGTGATCGTGTGAAGCGACTCAAACGCATCGCTGATAGCTCGTTCAGGAAAGTCCAATCCAAGTTGCCCTGTAGCGGCACCCGGTATACGTGACTCTATCTGATCCAGCGCGGAAGATAGCTCTTTGAATTTGTCGCGTGCTCGTTGATAGCGCCGCGACGCTTCTCCATCAGCACCCGCTTGTATCGGTGGCGATAATTTCCAGCCAGCCCAAATCGATTGTTCACTCATAGCACGGCCCCCTCGATCGCTCTCCACCCCTGACGCTGCATCATTAATTCAATGGCTGAGCTAATGTGCTCACGATATTCATGTGGACAAAATGTTGAGTATTTTGCCCATGGCTCCTGTCCCGCATCCCAGTGGCCCATGCATGCATCGACTAATTCAGCGGAGCAGCCGACTTCTTTAAGATGGGTATGTAAGTAATGACGGTTGATATTCAGCGGAGGTGAACCAGGCCAGTCCAAATGTTCCTGAAGTCTCTTAGGTGTGACCTGTTTTGGATGGCCGTATGTATCCAAAAATAGAAAAGGGCTGTCCCATTGCTGCTGCAGATATAGCTTTAGACGACCCACGATTGCTTCACGATGACGAAGATAATGTTGGAGCTGATCCATCATTATCGTTGGTAGCGGCAAGAAGCGAGCGTGGCTCTGTGCATCATCGGTTTTATCAGCGATGACCATCATGCGGCGTGACAACGACAGTTGATCCCATTTAGGTAAGGGATCGCGAATGCTGCGATAACCGGTGCAGAACATCAGCATTGCCACGGTATAGGCTGTATAGCGGTTATGAACGTTTACCGTGCGCTGAAACAGTGAACCGCTCTGATCGGCTGACGTTATTTGCTGTTGCATGTGCACTACTAGTTTTTCAACATACGATGCTTTGGGGACTAGCTGAGAGCCTACGTAGTGAGCTGTTTGTTGTTGTGAATCTGAAGCCACTGCTGTGTGCTCTGAGTCAGCGGTTGTTTGCCCCTTTTCGGTTTTAGGTTTTGGCCACTGCTGCTGGATGATCCGCATGGCATCCAGGTAACGCTTTTTCAGGTAGTGATTATTGGGGGCGAAATAATACAATGATGCCTGCTGGCCAAAAGAGGGTACCCGGGCGGTGATCAAGCAGGCCGCCGTTAGATCTGCATCACCGCTGTTCAGCGTATTAAAGAGATGCATGCCCAGGCGGTGTACCGTCAGCCGGGAGCCTGTTTGCTTATTAGTGTTGGCAAGCAGTTTTTTAAGCTCGATCGTGGATTCCTGTCTTTCCTTATCAGTAAATAAGGCAACTGAGCGTTTTTTTATCCGAAGCGCTTTGTGCCTTATAGCTGGCCTAAGTAGGGAGCGCAAAAAATGTGGAATTGGTAAAACGATACGCGTCTGGGTGGGACGCATATCGTGACGCCAGTGACTACTTAATTGGCGGCTATCCGGAGGCCTAATGACGCCGGTGACCCAGCTGCTTGTTTCTAATAAGAGGTAGATTGACTGTTCATGCAGTGCTGATTTAGGCACCTGTTCAACGCTATTGGCAATATGCACATCGAGTACATTTTCTAAACTCCGGCCGGTCATCAGCATTAAACCAAGGATGCATGTTAAGAAGGTGCGGTTTCGTTCTGTGCGATTTAGCTGAACCTGTAGATGATTTAAATCGTATGCAGAGAGCTGCTCCCATCGACCAGGTAAAAGCTGTGCTGATTTATCAAGATGCAGTTGCTGGGATCGTGCACGAAAAACAGATTGAAGCGACGAATCACCCTTTGCTAACGTTAATGGCTTGTCGCTCTGTATCAGTTCAATCGATGAGCGCTCTTCAATCGCGGAGAGGCCCGCTTGACGTACGGAGCTATAGTCGGCTGTTTGAGACGGGGAAGTGATTACTGAACTCGATAGGGCTAACCATGGCTCATCAGTGTCTACGTCAATAGGTCGAGTACGCTGGGGAAATAAATAATTATCGTTATCCGCTTGCTTAGAGTGGTTTCTTTTTCGTGGCTGCCTGTCATTGAGAGCGTAGGCAAAAAAACGTTCTAGCTGCTGTATATAAGTTTCACTGCCTTCTACCTTTTTTCCAGCAATCGATTGGCAAAATTTTAATAATGTATGGGTGGATTGATCCCATGGAGCAAGCTGTGCCAACCCATCAGTATCCATACGTCGAGCAACTTTACAGGCTGCTTCAAGGTTTTTTTGATAGGTGGCTATGTTGAGGCGTTTTATATCATGATCTGATAGCGATTGATGTTCGGATAACGCCTCTATCTCTTTTCGCCATTGAAAAGCCACGTTGATAATATGACCGAGAAGCTTCAACCGATCTTCAGTGTCGATATGCTTAGATATTTTATAGAGCGCGCCATGGATCGGGTTAGTGCCGTAAATGCCTTTTTCGCCCTTACCTGACTTTATTTGAAACTCAATTTCTTGATTCTCAATGCCTGTGATCAAATTTTTGATCGCTGATACATCCCAGCAGTCATCTCCAACGATAATAAGGTGCTGAAGTGTGACAATCAGTGCGGGGTAGAGCTGTGAAAACGAAAAATAGTCAGCGCGTGGCTGTATCGCCTCTTCAAGAAGCAATGTTAGAGATACGTTTCGTGTCACCTTAAATACCCTTATTTAGATCAATGTTTTCTTCGGTTGAGGCCAATTGCTTCTAAAAAAGATTTTTTAAATCGACATTTAGGTGAGATTAACGCCAACGCTTCTGGATAGTCGTTTATTGCATGAACTCGTAGCTCTGAAAAATATGCGCCTGCTTTGCCTGGGTCTAAAGCTAAAGCTAAGTCACTACTCATGTTTAACATGAGAACAACTCTATTTAATTCACTTAGTAGCGGTGGCTCAATCAGATTGACTCTGATTTTTAAAGAAGCAGGAAAACGCCTGGCAAGTTCGAGTGATCGAAAATTCCCCACGCATACATATATTTTACTTCCACTGCCATTTTTCTTTTCATAGATAATAGGTGGTGAGAGAAGAATGGCTGCTTTAATGGCTTCCTCCGTCAGATCTCGCGCGTCTTTTAATAAAGGGGGGCGTAGCATAAGTGTTTTTAAAATATCGTGAGTAATATGCTCAGAGATTTCTATCTGAGACGCGGGCACAAGTTTTGAGCCTAGAAGATTTATCATCAAATTTTAAGGTATTTTGGCTTCATTTTTTATTAAATCTAACTGTGTTTTTGGTAAAAATCAAGACTATTTTTACATGCAAAATGTACCGGATAAATTTGGGTTTTAAAAGAATCAGTATAATTTTTATACATGCAGAAGTTGGGCAGATTAATGAGCAGGTGTAATATCCGTATTACTGATATTACACTTAAAATAAGTGCTTAAGCCGGTTGTTAGGGAAACGCTGCATAAATACGGCCGCCGCTGTCTTAGTACCCTCGGCAGGGTATAATTTGGTTAGCTATTGTTCGACAGAGTTTTCGATGAAGTAGGTCTCGTTTGCTCAGGCTGAGCATCAGAACAAGAAGAAGGCCACTCGCCGGGAGCGGCTCCTGGCACAGATGGATACCCTAATATCATGGCAGCGTCTGATCGAGGCGTTGTCGCCGTCTTACTTTCCTAAATCGGTGGGCAAGCGCGGTCGGCCACCAATCGGTCTAGAGCGAATGGTGCGGGCCTATTTCCCTGCAGCAATGGTACGGACTGGCCGACGAAGCGCTCGAAGATGCCATCTATGACAGCCAGGCCATGCGTGACTTCATCGGTATCGACCTTGCCATCGAAAGTGTTCCCGACGTGACCACATTGCTTCGCTTTCGCCATCCGCTGGAGAAGCATGCCCTGACCCATCGGGTCTTTGAAGAGATCAACGCCAGCTTAGCAGAACAGGGCCTGTTCATGCGCAAGGGTACTATCGTTGACGCCACTATTGTGATGACGGCACCTTTCACTAAGAACAAAGCGAAGCAACGTGATCCGGAGATGAAGCAAACCCGGAAGGGAAATCAATAGTTCTTCGGAATGAAGGTCCATATCGGCGTCGATGCTGTGACAGGGCTGGCCCACAGTGTGTTCGCCACCTCGGCGAATGTCGCCGATGTCACCATGGTGAGGCATCTGTTCAGAGAGGATGGTAAACGGATAGATGGCGACACAGGGTGTTTCGGCATGGGGAAATATCTAGTTGAAGAAAAGCAGAGTTCGGAGACGCGGTGCTTTGCCGCTGTCAGACGCAGCGCAATTAAGAAAATGGAAGACAGCTGGAAGAAAACGTTGATGCTGGCCCTTCGAAAAGACCAAAACCAATATCTATGCCAAGGTCGAGCATCCGTTTCATGGTGCGCCAGGCATGGCGCGAAGCGCCGCTCAGGCGCTATCCGGTCAACCGTGGTGGTTGGCGGGATGACTTGGGGGTGAGAGTCCCCTACGGACCCTGATAGCGGGAACCGTTAGCTGAACAGCAAGGGTGTCCGTCGCGAGGCGGAATCTGAAGGAAGCTGTAGGCAAACTCCCGGCCCGACGAACAGGAACCGCATACGAGGCAGCCACATCTGGGCGAGAGGGCCATGAAACTCGAAGCCCAATAGCTATCTAGAAGATGTGGAAGTAGATGCGGCGGGTAGATGGGAGGAAGGTCGCGCGCCTTACCCTGGGAGGCCTGTTCGCCTGCCATTGGCTACCGACACCGTGAGGTGTCCGGATGGGCGAACAGGAGTCAGCAGAGGCCATAGTAGGCTCTTTAACCAAGAGCTGAAGGGCTGAACCTGTCACGAGCGGATAGTTGACCGCTTTCTGATGTGTACGAGCAGAAGCCTCCCCGGAGGGCTCTCGATAACTGTGTGGCGGGCCGGAAGCCCAACGACTGTCGAAGCGCTTAGAGCACACAGGCGGGCGGATTCAGCGGAACGAAGCTCAGTCCAATAGTGGATGACAGGAACCGCCGTGGTACGGATCCGTATGCCCGGTGGTGTGAGAGGACGGGGGAGGCGACTCCCCCTCCTACTCGATTCATTAAGAACCTGTTTGGCTATCGCAAGGTTTGCTATAAGGGGCTGACTAAGAACCAAGCTCAGCTGTTCAGCCTATTTGCGTTGGCCAACCTGGTGTTGGCCGGACGATGCCAGAAACACGTTCATGGGGGTAGTGTGTCTTGAATCTGGCCAGGCAGCCGGAAAACACGGCTGCCCGGAAAAAATGCCACCGACAGTGGCTCAATAGTGATCGCGGGGACAACACTCAGGCGAACATTGTTCGCTGCAGTTGCCCGGGGATGAATTGATCAGCGTCCTCTCAGGTGATTCACCCAGGTATACGCTCAAAGAGCTGCTTCATCAGTGTGATCCTTCAGCGCCTGAGACTGCTGATAATATTGCCCGGTAGAATCTTAAAAAGTCGGTCGAGAAGAATGAGCTACTGTTGCAGACATTGTCGGTGCAAACAGGAGAAGCTCGAGAGGCTGCATATTGGGATAAGCGGGTCGTGATTGTGCGGATTCTTGAAGAGATACTCATTTGGCATATGTCTCCCACTCGTGAATTTTCTGCTAATATCTATATGAACGACATTATTAGAGGTGAAGACATGAATGATGCGTCTCAGTTCTGGATAGGTATATCGCCGATTTTGTTTATCATGATCGCTACATTAATTGCTGGCGGTTATGCAGTGTATAATAATATTAAGCGTTTTAAGGATAAATGAAATAATTTATAGCTATTTAGTTAATACGTCAGTCGCGAGAGGTGTTCGCCTAATATGCCTGCTTGTTAATTGAGTATTTCATAACATTTACCTGGCGCGCATTATGCGTGAGACCATTTGCGAGCTTGAAGCCGCTGACTTGGCGGCACCTCTGGTGGGATTCTACCAGTTAATAAGTCTTATATTCCCCTCAACTTCGATAACTTCCAGACGCATGGGGGCTTTATCGGTTTGGCCGCGGTGATCGTACTTTCTGATCAGACAATCTGCGCGGGGTGGCTACCAACCTATTAGCTTTCTTTGCTGATGAATCCTGCGGCTAATATACTCCCTATCGGGTGGGAGTAGAAAAATGTTTACGCTGCTT
The DNA here is from genome assembly GCF_056857535.1 of Vreelandella sp. L-25. NCBI lineage: Bacteria > Pseudomonadati > Pseudomonadota > Gammaproteobacteria > Oceanospirillales > Halomonadaceae > Vreelandella > Vreelandella sp. L-25. The sequence goes on along the minus strand of NZ_JBSXNH010000025.1, from coordinate 16,245 downwards.
AAGCACAGCGAATCAGATGCCATGCTTCTGACACAGGTTTTTACATGCCTGAAGAGTGTGGTTTTGTAAAAATTTTCCCCCTGATCGTTTTTTGTCCCAATAGTATAGTCTTATTTAAGGGTTTGTTTAGGATAAAAAATGCCAACTACTTGGATAGTAACACGACATGCAGGTGCAATCGATTGGCTTAAGACCCGTGGTATTGAAGGTCAGCAGCGTGACCATTTAGACACCAGTTTTGAAAAGCCCCCCCTAAGTGAGAACTTGAAAAAAATCGTAAAATATGTAGCTTTGTGAGATTAAATCGAAATTTTCGATGTGGCTATCACCGTTACTATGTATTTGCACGGAGCACTCAGATGAACCGTCTTCACGACATTGACCTCAAGCTCCTCAGAACCTTCAGCGCCATTGTGGATGCAGGCGGGATCGCCGGAGCGCAGGTGACATTGAACTGTTCTCAATCGACGCTTTCCACGCAACTCTCCGACCTCGAAACCCGGCTAGGCTTCCGGCTTTGTCGGCGTGGGCGTAGCGGTTTTGCCGTGACTACCGAAGGAAAGAAGCTCCTTGAAGCGCTTGATGACCTCTTTGTTGCCACTGATCGCTTCCAGAATGCTGTTGCCACTATCTCAGGTGAAATGCGGGGTGTACTGCGCATAGGCGTCATGGATGCGATGCTAGCCAACTCGGCATGGCCACTCCACTCCGTGATTGAGCGTTTCTCCAAGCGAGCCAAAGAAACATGATCCTGCCCAGTAACAGTGGACACCTTAAGAACGTCATACGTTACGATGAGGTGAACCATGGCAAGATCGACAACATCAATGAAGAAAAAATCATATACCCGTTACTCAGATGGCTACCGGCAAGAAGCATTAGCGCTTGCTGATCGTATTGGCGTTGCAGCAGCGGCGCGTGAACTGGGAATACACGCGAGTCAGCTCTATCAGTGGCGATCTAAAGCACAGCTGCAGCAAGACACATCCGAGCGAGAGCGGTCGTTGGCAGAAGAAAACGCCCGCTTGAAGCGCCAACTAGCCGAGGCAAATGAAGAGCTGGCCATCACAAAAAAGGCCGCGGTGTACTTTGCGAAAAGCCTGAAGTGAAGTACGCCTTTATCCACCGTCATCGTCAGGCGTTCAGTATTCAGCGTATGTGCCATGTTGATCTTACCCAGCAACAGTGGACACTGGTTTAAGCGATCATTCGGGCTTCAAAGGCCTCTGGGCTGATCATCCCAATAGCACTGTGCCGCCGTTGTTTGTTGTAGTCCAGTTCGACGTACTCAAACACCTGGCGCCTCATATCGTTTCGCGTTGTAAATTGCTCCCCATGGATCGCTTCAACCTTGAGGCTGTGGAAGAAGCTTTCGGCACAGGCATTATCCCGGCTTATTCATGAGGCCGGCCTGAAAACGAAGATAGCGGATGGTATTCTCTTGAAAATTCAGTGTGTTCTGCCAAGAACCTGAACCAAGAGAGCCATCCGCTATGGGTGAAAGCCTATCCACCTGGACGCCCTCGTGCAACGGCGCTGTCCGTGTCGAGTTGAGTGGCCAGCGAACCACCAGCGACAGCGGCGCTCTGCTGTTGCGTGAAGCCCTCGACAACAGCGGCGTGATCGAGGCGCTGGAAGACAATCTGGTCGACCTCCGCAACCCGCTACGCATCCACCACTCGCTGGCCAGCCAGCTGCGTACCCTGGTGCTGCAGCGCGCGTTGGGTTGGATCGATCTCAGCGATACCGACTCGCTGCGCCGTGACCCGCTTTGGCAGCTGGCCTGCAGCGACGCGCGCGGGATGACGCCCCTGGCCCAAGACCGGCCGTCTCAAGCCACGTTGTCGCGGCTGCTGACCTGCCTTGGCCGCAACGACAACATCGATGTCGTGCACGAAGGCCTGCTGCGGCTGGTGCTCTGGCGCCTGACCTCGCTGAAGAACGGCGATCGTCCCAAGCAGCTGACGCTGGACATCGACGGCCTGCCGATCGAAGTCCACGGCCATCAGGGCGGCTCGGCCTATCACGGCCTTTACGGTACCCGCATCTACTCGCCGCTGGTCGCCTCGCTGGCCGAGACCGGCGACATGGTGGGCGGCCTGCTGCGCGAGGGCAACGCCGGCCCGGCCGAGAACGCCGACACCTGGATCCCGCATCTGGTGCGGCGACTCAACGAGAGCACCGGCGCCCAGGTTCGGGTGCGCATCGACGCCGGTTTCACCGACAACGCCAGAGCGGGTCACGGCGCAGCGAGTCGGTATCGCTGAGGTCGATCCAGCCCATCGCGCGCTGCAGCACCAGGGTACGCAGCTGACTGGCCAGCGAATGACGGATGCGCAGCGGGCTGCGCTGGTCGACCAGGTTGTCCTCGAGCGCCTCGATCACGCCGCTGTTGTCGAGGGCTTCACGCAGCAGCAAAGCGCCGCTGTCGCTGGTGGTGCGCTGGCCGCTCAACTCGACACGCACAGCGCCGTTGCACGAGGGCGTCCAGGTGGATAGGTTTTCACCCATGGCGAGTGGTCCTCTTGAATTGTGTTCTGCCAGGAACAGTTTGATTCTACAAGAGAAAACCACTCGCTATCTTCGTTTTCAGGCTGGCCTCGTGAATAAGACGGGTTAAGGCGATGGTATGCATGGCGTGCATCGACCGTTGCTTGCGAGCCAACTTTTCGCACAAAGCCTAGGATTAAAGAGTGATTGTGTTCTTGCGATCCCGCTTACAACTGATTTTTCTCACTGTCTGGTCGTCACAGTGGTGCAAGCATGGAAAACATGAATGCACCTTCATGCAGCATAAATTCTTCTGTATGCATCAAAAAGAGGCGCAATACCTACATTAATCGTGTTTAAAAGCCGCTATTGTGGTGCTTTGCTTAATTGGCACGCTTGTTGCTTTATCTTATTTATAGTTGTTTAGTGATAACGGCCTTCGACTTAAGAATAGCGTCAATGTATTGACAAAGTCGTTTAGGGGTCACAATCTAAGATTAGCAATTGACATATTGTGCGTTGGCATACACCGAAAGTGCACAGAGCAATAGGGCTCCCATCGTTACCGTCAGGTAGCGTTGTGAGCCCTTTTTTTATGTCTGGAAATAGGACGGTCAGTCAATGAACAGTCGTATCCCGGTTGGCATACTTTTCTCCACCCAAGGCCCCTACGCCACCGTTGGCCGCTCAATGCGTGATGGGGCGATACTGGCGCTGGAAGAGGTCAATCAGGACAAACGATATCCCTTTGAGCTTGTGCCCATTGAGTGCGAGCCAGCCGGGGACACCGCTGCTTACGGCACACACGTGCGGAGTTTGCTACGCCATGAGAGCGTAAAGCACGTGATTGGTTGCTATACGTCTTCAAGCCGCAAAGAAGTCATCCCGATTTTTGAAAAATACGATGGCTTGCTTTGGTATCCGTCTCACTACGAAGGTTTTGAGACCAATAATAACGTTATTTATACAGGCGCTGTTCAGAACCAGCATGTTTTGCCGCTGATGGATCATGTGCTTGCCCATATCACTCGCGATGTTTACTTCGTGGGATCTAACTATGTCTGGGCCTGGGAAAATGGCCGCATTATCAGAGAGCTGACTAAGGCGCATGGCGGGAAGATGATCGCTGAACGTTACCTGCAAGTCGGTGATCTGGATGTGGCGCGTATCATCGAAGAGATTCACGAAAAGCGGCCTGCCTTCATTATGAACATGCTGATCGGTGAGTCTAGCTACGCGTTTTACCGTGCGTTTGCCAAAGCACGTGATGAGAACGCAGCTCTTCAAAAAACGCTTGTTGGCAGCTGCACGCTTTGCGAGCCGGAACTTGCTCAAATTGGTCCGCAGGCGTGTGCTGGGCATCTCGCATCCAGCGTTTACTTCTCCACTATTGATACAGAAATTAACAAGCAGTTTGTAACTAGTTACCGCCAACGCTACGGCCATGATGCTCTGCCTAGTGCAGATGCAGAGGCTTCCTACAACACCGTTCATCTTCTTGCCTTGGCGCTGGCTGGCGCCGATTCAGTTGATATCGGACGGGTGAAAAAAGCCTTGCATAAAACGTCGTTCCAAGCCCCGCAGGGCATTGTCCATGTCGATCCTGAGAGCAATCACAGCTACTTGACTGTTCGGCTAGGAATATCCCGTGAAGACGCGACGTTTAAGGTGATCTCAGAAGCAAGCGCACCCGTTCGCCCGGATCCTTATCTCGTTTGGACTGAAGCATGTGGTGAAAGCTCTGCTCAGTCGAAAACGCCCATGGCTCAAAACAATATTGGCTTGAGGATCGTGCGATGACTGTTACCACGCGACGCAACTTCAGGGGCCATCGTGCATTGATTGTATGTGCCGCCGAAAGAGATCAAGAGGTGCTGACTCAGTTCCTTGTGGAGCTTGGAGTCACTCCAGTCGTTCATGAAAGCCTGGATGAGGCTGGATCTGATAGTCCGTTTGACCTGGTGTTCTTTGACGATGAGTTGGGGCGTCAGTTTGACGACATCGCGCATATGATAGATCGAGTGCAGGGGCCGGCAATTGCACTTATTGGCTCAGATGCCCCGAGCTCGGTCAACTGGTTCATTGAGCGCCGCGTCTCTGGCTATCTCACCAAACCGCTACGTAAGGCCGGCATTCTCGCGAGCCTTATGATTGCTTACCAAACGTTTAATCAGTGCTATGAGACGGAGCAAAAACTTCATCGTTTGGAACAGCAGGTTCGTGCGCGCCAAGTCGTCTGCACGGCGGCGATCAAGCTCATTGAGGATATGGAGATTTCAGTAAATGACGCCTTTGCCCTGTTGCGTTCGGCGAGCATGAACCGACGCCTGTCTCTTGAGGATTTCGCGGCAATGATTGTCTCGGGTGAGATCGCGGTGGCGGCACTAAAGGAAGACGCCGACATCATCCATCGTCTTAGGGAAACCCAGTTAAACCGCTATTCATAGCGGATTCCTTGAGGTTAATCGAAGCGGAACATATTGGTAAGGCTACAAGAGCAAAAAGTCGTCTCTCATTTTATGAAGAGGCCTCTAGGGAGTTGTGTTGCTGCAGGACGGCGAGGAAGAAAAAAAGTAAAACTTAATCAGGGGTATAAAAATGAAATACTCAACAATTCAGAGAACTGCAACCTTATCAACGTTGCTAGCGGGCTCATTAGTGACTAGCGCTTCAGCAAATGATCCTATCCAGATCGGTGTGCTCGAAGATCAGTCCGGCAACTTTGCAGCTGTGACGCAGGCTAAGGTTAATGCCATAGAGTTAGCGGCTGAGGAAATAAATGAGGCGGGCGGCATCGCTGGTCGCGAGGTGGAACTTGTTATTTACGATACTCAGTCTGATGATCGTCGATACCAAGAGTTGATGCGGCGGGTTCTCCAGCGTGATCAGGTAGATACCGTTTTTGCGGGTTTTGCTTCGTCATCACGGGAAGCGTACCGACCGATTGTTAACCAATTTGATGGGTTAGCGTTTTATAACAATCAGTACGAAGGCGGCGTGTGTGACGCCAACATGATCGTCACTGGCGCAGTTCCTGAGCAGCAGTTTTCGACGCTAATTCCCTGGATGATGGAAGAGTATGGCCCTAACGTCTATACGATTGCCGCGGATTATAACTTTGGTCAGATTTCGGCGGAGTGGGTACGTCGGATTGTAGAAGAAGAGGGCGGAGAAATAGTGGGCGAGGATTTCATCCCCCTGGGTGTTTCCCAGTTCTCGCAGACCATTCAGAACATTCAGGGTGAAGCTCCAGACTTTGTCGTGACGTTATTGGTTGGCTCCAATCAGGCGTCTTATTACGAGCAGGCAGCATCTGCCAACCTTGGACTTCCGATGGCCTCGTCGGTAAATGTTGGGCAGGGCTACGAGCATAAGCGTTTTGCGCCACCAAGCCTTGCAAACATGTACGTTACGACGAACTTCATTGAAGAAGTTGACACCCCTGAGGCGAATGCTTTCGTTGAGAAGTTCTATGAACGCTTCCCTGATACGCCCTATGTGAATCAGGAAGCAGCGAACTCTTATATCGCTATGCACCTTTATAAGCAGATGGTTGAACGTGCTGACGGATCGACCGATAAGGATGACCTTCGTGCAGTTATCGCCGAGGGAGATGTCTGCTTTGATGGCCCTTCCGGCACCGTGTGTCTAGACCCTAGGAGCCAGCATATGTCTCACAATATCTTTCTGGCGAAAGTGGATGAGAACCACGAGATTTCTTTTCCCGAAACTTGGGAAAATATTGAGCCTTACTGGCTGGGTGAAAACGGCTGTGACCTGACCCAGAACGACCCAAGTGCTCAGTACACTCCTTCTAGCCCTCCAAACGAGTAAATATCACGCACCGTCCCGGCAGGGTGATGAGCTTCGCCCTGCCTGACTTGTGAAGTTGCATTAAGCGGGAAACCTCGCTGGCTTTTCCTGCTCAGGAGCCTGGATATGGAATATTTACATTTCGCATTTACAGCGTTTTATCAGTTTGGGGATGCGTTTGCCTTCTTGGTGCTATCCGCCATGGGGCTTGCTGTAATTTTTGGGATGATGGGCATCATCAACTTGGCTCACGGCGAGTTTATTATGTGCGGCGCCTACGTAACGGTGGCAACGGCGCGCATGGGGGTTCCACTGCCCATCGCTATGGTATGCGGCAGCCTTGCTGCTGGGATTCTGGGCATTGTGCTTGAGCGCACGATTATTCATCGGCTCTACCATCGGCCGTTGGACTCTATTGTGGCCACCTGGGGGATCAGCCTGATTCTTACTCAAGGTACGCTGATTGTGCTTGGCTCCAGCATGGCAGGTGTCAGTACGCCGCTGGGTAGTTTTTCGGTGGGTAACTACAGCTATTCAACCTATCGAATGGTACTGCTTGGTGTGGCCGTGCTCGTGCTTATTGGCTTGTATCTGCTGTTTCACCATACGACGTTCGGTATCCACTCACGGGCAACGATCCAAGCACCCCACATGGCGAAAGCTGCGGGTATCGACACCGGGCGTATGTACTCCCTTACCTTCGGCCTTGGGGCAGCGCTGGCGGGATTGGCAGGCGCTCTTTATGCACCCACGATCTCTATCGTCCCGACACTTGGCGCCAATTTCTTAGTAGAAAGTTTTGTGACAGTTGTCGTCGGCGGTGCTGATGTGTTCCTGGGTACAGCACCAGCAGCGGCTACGCTCGCGGTTATCAAGGCTTTTCTGACTGGCTGGCAAGGGCAGTTAATGGGGCAGGTGGGGCTGTTGATCACGGTCATGGTGGTTATCCGTATTCTCCCACAAGGCCTGTCTGGCTGGTTACTCAAGGGGCGTACATAAATGGGTATATTGCAAAGACAAGGTTCGAATACAGCTCGGTCAGCGTCTCGAATGCCACATTGGATACGACTCGTTAATGGCCCGCAAACATTAGGCCGCGGTCCGCTGTTTTGGGTCGGCTTTGCCTTGGCCATTGGCACAGCCGTTGTTTATCCCGCTTTCGCAGATGCCTGGAGCGTTGGTAATACCGCCTATTTCATTTGCTGGGTGTTTATGGCGCTTGGGCTGTCGTTGATCTGGGGATATACGGGGGCGCTCAGCTTTGGCCAAACTGCTTTCTTCGGGCTTGCCGGGTATACGTATGGCGTCATCACGATTAACTTTGGCGCGGCATACGGAATGACCCTTGTCGGCTTGCTACTTGGCGTTGGTATGTCGTGTCTGGGGGCGGCGTTGCTTGGCTACATGCTTTTTTATGGACGTATTAGCGGCGTATTTCTGGGTATTGTAACTCTTTCTACCACGTTGGTCTTCGCCACCTTTATGGCACAGACAGCGGGCTCTCAGTGGGCGATAGGCGATGCTCGACTTGGTGGCGACAATGGTATGACCGGTATGCCGCCACTGACAATTCCTTGGGCTGGGGGAGATATAGCGCTGTATTCGGGAGTACCACTTTATTACCTTCTTCTGGCCATGCTGGTTCTTTGCTATCTGGGCTTAAGGGTTCTGGTCAATTCTAGATTCGGCAATGTCCTGGTTGCCATTCGTGAAAATCCGCACCGCGCTGAAATGCTCGGTTACGACATACGCCGCTATCAGTTAATTGCTTTTGTGATTGGCAGTGGCTTAGCGGGACTTTCCGGAGTGCTCTATACCGCTTGGGGGCAGTACATCAGCCCGTCCAACATGAATTTGGCGGCCGCCGCATTACCCATTATTTGGGTGGCAGTGGGTGGGCGTAAAGACCTCACCGCAACGCTGGTGGGCACCTTGGTAGTGCTTGGCATCTTCCAGAACCTAACTATTTACGGTAGCTACTACGCCTTTGTCATTATGGGGTTGCTGCTGGTCGTCGTCGTGGTCTTTTTACCGGAAGGGTTGATCCCGGGGTTGGTCAAGTTATTTGGTCGCCATCGTAAGCGTAAGGAGGGCATGTCGTGACCATATTGCGAACTGAGAAATTATATAAGCATTTCGACGGCGTCAAAGTTGCTCAGGATGTGAACTTCTCAATGGAGCATGGTGAGATTCGATGCCTGATTGGTCCGAATGGCGCTGGGAAGAGCACGTTTTTCAAGCTTGTACTCGGTGAGCATCAACCAAGCTCAGGTGAGATCTACTTTTCAGATCAAAAAATTACCAAGCTTCGTTCCTTCGAGCGCGTGAAACAGGGAATTGCCGTCAAGTTCCAGGTGCCGGGTATTTTCTCCGAACTCTCCGTTTGGCAAAACATGCAAATCGCGGTTCAAAACCACCTGCATGGTGATTCCATGACATCGGCTATCGATAAAGCACTCGCTTTTGTAAGGCTTACCGATAAAGCCGGAGAACTTGCTGGAGAACTCTCACACGGGGAACAGCAGTGGCTTGAGATCGGTATGGCAGTGAGCACAGAGCCGCGTTTACTACTTCTTGACGAACCGACAGCTGGCATGACACCAGAAGAAACGGCGCGCACGGGCGAGATGATCCAGGAGCTCAATCGCAAAGGTATGTCGATTTTGGCGGTTGAACACGACATGGAATTTGTGCGCCAAATTGCCCACAAGGTCACTGTACTGAACTTCGGTGAAATCTTTGCGGAAGGCACGATCAACGAAATAGAGGCTAACGAAGAGGTTGCACGTATTTACCTGGGGACAGCCGATGACGACGAATAGTACAAATCTGTTGAGCGTGGAGGGCGTCATTTCTGGCTACGGTACCACCTCAGTGCTGCAAGAGGTCAGCCTGAGTGTTGGTCGCGGCGAGGTGGTAGCCGTCATCGGTCGAAATGGCGTCGGCAAGACGACGTTAATGAAAACGCTGATTGGTCTTATCAAGAATCGGCAAGGCATTATCCGTTTCGATGGTAAGGATATTAGCGCGCTCGAATCTCACGAACGTGCGCGTTTGGGCATTGGTTATATCCCGCAAGGGCGTGAGGTCTTCTCGCGCATGACCGTCTGGGAAAATCTCAAGGTCGGCGAAATGCTCCAACAGCCTGGCGAGGGTGTTGACTATGAGCGGGTTTACGAATTCTTCCCCATCTTGAAAGAGCGGGCTAATCAACGAGCGGGCACCTTCAGCGGCGGGCAACAGCAACAGCTTGCTATCGGCCGTGCCATGGTGGGCAAGCCGAAACTTATGCTACTCGACGAACCCTCGGAAGGTATTCAGCCCAACATCGTAAAGGACATTTCACGAAACATTCTCAAGCTCAATCGCGAGCTGGGCGTAACCATTCTCCTCGTAGAGCAGAACCTGGACATGATCATGACCATGGCGCAACGCTGCTACGTCATGGATAAGGGAAAAATTACCCATGAGCTTGCGAAGGAGCAACTCCGTGATCGTGACGCAATGCGTCGAATTCTGGCTGTATAAGCAGGATGAGATAGCCATCAATACTATTTAACCATGACTCAACTCCGGTCTGCAGTAGCTGGAGCGATGACTGAAAGCACCTAAAAAGGAGTAGAACAATGAACTGGTTTGAACATTCCATCATGGCGCGTCGCGCCGTCGCCAAAGGTAAGCCTGGTACTACACACCAACTAACTGAAGCGGCTCAAGGTCAGTATCACTATACGCTTGGTCCTAACCCCAAGCCCGTTCTGCACATCCAACCGGGCGATATCGTTAGTGCTGAAACCCATGATGCTTTCGAAGGAAAACTGCGCTCGGAAAGCGACAAGCCCAGCGAGTTGCTTAATTTACCTTATCTTAATCCGCAGAACGGACCGATCTACGTAGAGGGGGCGGAGAAGGGCGATTGCCTGGCGGTTTATATCCGAGACATGAAACCTCGTGGCCCCCAGCCCTGCGGGACGACAGCACTGATTACCGAATTTGGTGGACTAGTGGCGACCGGTGATACTGCGCTACTCAACGCACCGCTACCGGAGCGGGTAAAGAAGGTCGAGATAGACGCGGAAACCGGCGTGAAGTGGAGCGATAAAATAACCCTTCCTTACCAGCCTTTTATTGGCACCATTGGGGTATCACCAGAGATTGAGTCGATTAGCTCGCTGGTTCCCGATTATTACGGCGGCAATATGGACTTACCTGATGTAGCACCGGGTGCGGTGATCTATCTGCCGGTGCATACCAAAGGTGCTTATCTTTATTTAGGTGACTGCCATGCGGCGCAGGGTGATGGTGAGTTGTGCGGCGTGGCGATCGAGCATCCTACCGTGACCACCGTTCAGGTCGACTTGATTAAAGATTGGACGTTCAAATGGCCGCGTCTGGAAAATGAACAGTTCTATATGACCATCGGTTCAGCGCGTCCCATGGAAGATGCCACCCGGATTGCCTACAGAGAGCTGGTACGCTGGCTGGCTGCTGAGTTTGATTTCGATGAAATAGAGGCCTACATGCTTCTTACCCAGGCAGGGCGAGTGCGGTTAGGCAATATGGTGGATCCAAAATATACATTGGGCGCTTCTATCTTCAAGTCCATCGTTGGGCAAGCACGCTAGCGAGCGGGGAGGACAATATGAAATACCTTGCCGCCACCGTGCAGTTTGAGCCTGAAATGTTTGCTAAAGAGCGAAATATTGATGTTCTAAAGCGGTTAGTGGAAGAGGCGGCTGCGTCTGGTGCGCGGCTAATCATAACGCCGGAGATGGGTCTTACCGGCTATTGCTGGTATGACAGAGGGGAGGTTGCACCCTACGTCGAACAAGTGCCAGGGCCCTCAACCCAAAGCTTCGCCGCTCTGGCGGCGAAGCTTGACTGCTATATCGTTATCGGGCTGCCAGAAATTGATGCTGGCAATGGGCTTTACTACAACACGGCTGTTTTAGTTGGCCCTGAGGGCTATTTAGGAAAACATCGTAAAAGCCATCCTTATATCGCCGAGCCAAAGTGGGCGGCTTCAGGCGACACTGGCCATCAAGTGTTCGAGACGTCACTGGGCCGTATCGCGCTGCTCATCTGCATGGACATTCATTTTCTTGAAACTGCACGGTTGGTCGCGCTGCAGGGTGCCGAGGTCATTTGCCATCTGAGTAATTGGCTGGCTGAGCGAGCGCCAGCACCCTATTGGATCAGTCGTGCCAAAGAAAACGGCTGCTATCTTATTGAGAGCAATCGCTGGGGGATGGAGCGCGGCGTTCAATTCAGTGGCGGTAGCTGCGTGATTGATCCAGATGGATATATCCAGGCTAGCCGCGATGACGGTGATGGCATCGTGTTTGGTGAGATTGATACTGAACGAGTAACGGGGCCGTTGACCAGTGAGCGTCGCCCAGATCTTTATCATGAGCTACTTCATCAAACACACGCTTGGAACCCGCTAGACTTTTTCAGGCTTTATGGCCATCAGCCACTGCCCAATGGAAAAACAAGCACCATCGCCGTTGCTCAATTTTCCCCATCGAATAATCTCGACGATAACCTTTCCAAATGCACTGATTTGATTGCCCAAGCAGAGGGTGCCGAGCTTATTGTTTTTCCTGAGCTGGCGCTTACCGGGTTAGACACTGGCGGTATCAATCCCATCTCACAGCGTCATGGTGTTTTCGACACACTGCGTCGACTCGCTGAGGAGCGTCAACAGTACTATGTAGTAGGTTTCGCGGAACAGTCGGGAGAACATCTCTATAATGCTGCCGCTCTGGTAGGAGCGCAGGGCGTTATGGCGGTTTATCGTAAGATTCACTTAAATAAGGCAGACCGTAAATGGGCGAACCCTGGCGATTGCTGGGTAAGCTTCGATCTGCCGCTAGGACGGCTAGGCTTATTGATTGGCCATGATGCTGATTTCCCCGAAGCGGGCCGCATCTTGGCGCTGCGGGGGTGCGATGTCATCGCTTGTCCTGCTGCCTTGCCAGGGCCATTTCACTGTGCCCATCCCGGTACTGACATTCGTCAGCCAGCACCTATTCCCACCGGCCCGGACGAGCACCATTGGCACCATTATCGGGTGCGCGGTGGCGAGAACAACTGCTATTTCGCTTTCGCCAACGTGCATATGCCCGACGCTGGATTACCGGGGCTAAGCGGTATATTCGGCCCGGATACGTTTCATTTTCCTCGCCGAGAATCATTGTTAACCAGCGCGAATGGCTGCGTTCAGCTTGCTATCGACACGAGCAACCTGGATTCGGCTTACCCAAACAGCGCTGTGCGCCGAAAGGACCTAGTGGTGATGCGCCTGCCACACCACTATCCGAAATTGTTGGAGCGATAGCTTGTATTTCCCTCGCTAAATGCCTTTTCAGGCAATCGTTCGTGTATAGGAGTAGTTGACTATGAGTGTGAAGCGACCCGGCATTGATACGTTGGCAGCCATTTCCGATTATTACGGCTTTGACCTTTCCTTTGAAGAACTGGGAGAATTCCAGTCCGCCGTTGCTGGCTCAATGGCCATTTATGATCGCCTGGATGAACTGGCGGATGAATCATTGCCCGTAAATTATCCGCGAGCAGATATGGGTTATCGCCCAGTCGGTGACGACAACCCGCTCAATGGCTGGGCGTGGAAGTGTTCGGTGCCTGGGGCAGAAGAGGGTCCACTTGCGGGCCGAACGGTAGCGCTAAAGGATAACATCGCTCTGGCAGGCATCCCGATGATGAATGGTTCGCCGATCATGGAAGGTTTTGTGCCCCGGGAGGATGCCACAGTGGTTACCCGGCTTCTCGACGCTGGCGCGCACATCATCGGCAAGACAGCCGTTCCTGCGTTCTGTTTTGACGGTGGAGGCTGTACCGGCTATCCCGAACCCCAGCCGGTTAATCCCCATGACCGTGAGCGTCTAGCTGGCGCTTCTTCCAACGGCAGCGCCGTGGTGGTGACCAACGGTGAAGTCGATATGGCGCTGGGAGGTGATCAGGGCGGCTCTATTCGACTACCCGCCTCATGGAGCGGTTGCTACGGGATTAAAGGAACACATGGCCTAGTGCCTTATACAGGTATTTTCCCCATTGAGCTTACTCTTGACCACGTAGGCCCTATGGCGCGCACCGCCGAAGATTGCGCCCGTATGTTGGAGGTACTTGCTGGCTCGGATGGGTTAGATCCACGCCAATACGACGTGCGTACCGCGAAATACACAGAATCGCTAAGTGAAGATCTCACTGGCATTCGCATTGGCATCCTACGTGAAGGGTTTGGCATTGCCGGTGTCAGTGAATCTGACGTGGACGCAGCCGTTAAAGAAGCCATCAGCGTGCTGGAAAAAGTGGGCGCTCGTGCCACGGAGGTATCGGTACCCATGCATAACGACGGGCTTGCACTGTGGAGTGCGATTGCCTTTGAGGGCGCCACCGAACTCATGGTCAGGGGCGATGGTTACGGCACAAACTGGCGGGGGCATTACAGCACACAGCTTATGGACTTTTACGGCAGGGCTCGCCGCGCTCGTGGTCATGACTTTAGTGACACAGTAAAAATGACGGTCCTCGCCGGGCACTACATGTCCGAACAGTACAATCGCCACTACTATGGTAAAGCCCAGAATATCGGTAGGCGTCTCGCGCGCGATTATGACAACGCTCTGCAGGAATATGACTTGTTAATCATGCCTACCACCGCTATGAAAGCGGTAAAGAGACCGGCTGATAAAAGTCTCAATAGCACACTTGCTGGTGCGCTTAGCAACCTGCACAACACGGCCCCGTTTGATGTCAGTGGCCACCCGGCCATGAGCGTCCCGGTCGGTTTTTCGGAGGGCTTGCCCGTAGGCATGCAATTAGTGGGTAGACGCTGGGATGAAGCGACCGTGCTTAAAGTCGCCCATGCTTACCAAGTCGCTATCGGCTAGCGGTATAAAAAGTTGACGCAGTAGTAACCCGGTTATCTTCGATATATCTTAAGACGAGCGGGTTACTATGATCCCGTCTCATTCACGAGGGCTCTGATCGGGCAGTCTGAAGCTACGTGCCATCGGCATTGCTCGTAAGGATCCGTATTTCCGGCGTGAGCGCCTGCTTCGTAATGCCCGAACACTGCGTTTCTTTCGCCGATTTATAACCTCCAGGAATGAATCTCGACCTTCAAAGCAGCCGTGATCGCCGACCGCCCCCGCGGCCGCTCGACTTCTGGTGCTGTGGTGGTCTCGTTGGAGCGTCAACTCAACGCGGTCAGCTTTGGCAACCCCTTCAGCAGCGTCGGCCACCACTTGTCGGCAGCGGCTCCGAGATGAACGGTGATTCGCCGAGCGTGCAGCCTCAGCGTGGCGGCCACCTTCAGCACCTGCTCGCGTATCCGGCTCAGGCTCCAGCCTTGCCGAGTCTGCCGCTCCAGCAGGCAGCTCAGGCCATGCAGGACCTGGTAGGCGTAGAGGCTGAGCAGCAGGCTCACCTCGTTGCGCGCCATCACGTCCTGGACGGTGGAGGCGCCGCGATCCGTCGACGAGAGGTGCACGTCGAGCGCCGACTTCACTTCGCCCATGTGCGCCTCGGCGCTGCCCGCTTGCGATAGAGCGCCAGGATCTTCTCCGGCGGCCAGTCGAACTTGCCGAGGTTGGTGACCAGGAAGAAGGCATGCAGCAGCAGGTCATCGGGGCGTTCCTGCACCACCAGCACTACGCGCCGCGGTGCCGGCCAGGAGCCGGCTTGGTACTCCAGATCGTGGCACCACTCCCGAGGCTGCTCGGGTGGCCGACCGGGTGGCCGCTTCAGGAGCGGTGCTGCCAGCTTCTGTAGACCGGTGTGACTGCGCAACCGGCCCAGGTATTCGATCATCAGAACCGCAAGAGGGAAACATGGCAGGTGCACAGGAACCTGAGGTCATGTCCACGAAACAATTGCGGATAGCAGCGCTGGCAGAGCGCTTACCGCAGCGTGCCTTCACGTCTCTGGCGCACTATATCGATGCCCAGTGGCTAAAGACGGCCACCCTGATGACGCGCCGTGATGGTGCCGTCGGGATTGATGGCCAGACGGCGGACGACTTCGTGCGCGACTTCGAGGCCAACATCCAGCGGCTGCTGGAGGACGCCAAGAGCGGTCGTTACAAGGCGCCGCCGGTGCGACGCATCCACATTCCCAAGGGAGATGGGCGCAACACACGGCCGATCGGTATCCCCACCTTCGAAGACAAGGTCCTGCAGCGTGCCGTGGTGGCCCTGCTGGAGCCGCTCTACGAGCATGACTTTCTGGATTGCTCATATGGTTTCCGGCCGGGCCGCTCAGCGCATCAGGCCGTCAAGGCGGTGTGGGAAGGGCTGTCGTCGATGAGCGGTGGCTGGGTCATTGACTTGGACATCAAAGCCTTCTTCGACACGATCGACCATCAGCACCTGCGAGACGTTCTGCAGCAACGAGTGAAGGACGGTGTGGTCCTCCGCCTGATCGGCAAGTGGCTCAAGGCCGGGGTATTGGAAGCCGGGCAATGGCAGAAAGGGGAGGTGGGAAGCCCGCAAGGGGGTGTGATATCCCCGTTGTTGGCGAATATCTACCTGCACTATGTGCTGGACGAGTGGTTCGAGAAGGACGTCAAGCCACGACTTCAAGGGCGAGCATTCCAGGTGCGGTTTGCCGATGATGCCGTCCTGGCGTTCAACACAGAAGCCGACGCCTGCAAGGTGCTGGAGGTGCTGCCCATGCGTATTCCGCCCTATCGTGACCGCCCATTCCGTTTGAACGTGACCGTCTATTCTGGATGATGGTGACCGCGCATTCCGTTTTATCGTGACCGATTTTGGGCAGTTTTCCGGAATCGCTGGTCACGTTGCCGGAATCATCGGTCACGTTCCCCCGGAATCACATCCAACACGCTGGAATTCTTCAACTTTATTCGGCATACCCTTCTTTTTCATCACGAGGAAGTGCGGATGCCGGCTGCGAGGA